>JALYTI010000533.1 GCA_030854375.1 Acidobacteriota bacterium
GTTCTATCGCGAGTATCCAAAGAAGACTGCGGCAATTGTTATTGTCGATGGGCCCCTGCGGCCATTTGGCGACAAGCAGATGATGGACCGCCTCATCGGAGGCTTTCGCGGGCCGAAGCATAGAGAGGTCATGCAACAGATGTTTGCCGGCATGATGGGCCCAAATATCTCTCCGGATGTGCGGAGTCGCATCAATTCTACTTGCTTAAGTGTGGCGCAGCAGGTTGCGGTCAGCGCAATGGAGGGGATGGCAGACGAGTCGATCTGGGGCGACGACAAAATAAATGTGCCGGTGCTGGCAATTATGGCAAGGTCGCCCTTTTTTGGCGCCGATATTGAGCAGCGTTATCGCGCCATCGCACCCAAGATCGAGTTTCACATGTGGGACGGCGTGGGTCACTTCCTGATGATGGAGAAGCCAAAGCAATTCAACGATGAAATGCTCGCGTTTTTGTCTAAGAACGCGCTGCTGAAGAAGTAAGCAGCAGGAGCTATCCGCAGATTACACAGATTACGCAGAATATGCAGACATACTAATTTTGGAGTGCGGCGGCTTGGCGCCGCTTTTGAGGCGCGGCGACTTGACGCCGCTTTCATCCCCAGCAACTGGAAGTAGTATCTAATCGAACATTGGCTGCAACAGGTCGCAGCCAACCAAAGCGCTGACAACGCACTCCAAAATCAAATCATGGCAGCACTTATCTTCGACCTTGATGGAACCCTGGTCGATACCGTCTATGCACATGTATTCGCCTGGCAACGAGCCCTGGCTGAGGCAGGCATGGCTGTCGATGGTTGGCGCATTCATCGCCGTATCGGTATGAGTGGTGGCCTGTTCACTCGAGCTGTTGCGCGTGAGCTGGGACGCGAAATCTCGCCGGCCGAAGCTGACCAGCTCCAACACAGGCATGGCGAATTGTTTCTTGAGTTTTTGGTCGAGCGCCGTGCATTGCCTGGTGCCGTGGAGCTGCTGCGCTTTCTCCGAGAGAAAGGCATTCAATACGGGATAGCAACTTCCGGTAGACGCCCAGAGATCGACGCCTCGCTGGCTGTGCTTGGTGTGGGCGCTGAAACTTTGGTAGTCGATCGCGGAGATGTCCTGCGGGCCAAGCCGGCTCCTGACCTGTTTCTAAACTGTCAACAACGCCTGGGCGTACCGATAGAGGATTGCTTCGTTGTGGGGGACGCAGTTTGGGATCTACTGGCAGCGCGGCGAGCGCGAATGCTTTCCATCGGCATGTTGAGTGGTGGGTACGGCCAAGACGAGCTAACACGAGCGGGAGCATTTCGCGTCTATAACGATCCTGCGGATTTGCATGCAGCATTAGATGAGTTAGGAATACTGCCGTAAGAAAGCTATCCACAGATTTCGCAGATTACACAGATAGGAAATAATAGGGTAGTCAACAATACTCGCTTTACACACGGTCCTTTTGAGTCCTGCTTTTTCGCTCCCCACTTGTTACTCTTAACTCCTGTTCTTCTGACGCTTTTTTGAAATCCCTGTAATCTGTGTAATCTGTGTAATCTGTGTAATCTGCGGATAGGATATCTTGTTTCAGTATGAAGCATCTTGCATTTAAGATCGCAGCGATTTTCGTGTTGCTTGTGGCGGTTCCTGAAGTGCGCGACATCGCAGCATCTAGTCAACGCAAATCAGCTCCGGCGCCATTCGCCCCCGCTGCCAAACGTAACGCGCTGCTCCGCACCGAGCTGAACTGGAAGCTAGGTAGCAAGCCGCAACGCGGCTGGTATCTCTACACACCGTTAATTAACACCTTGCTTCATACCGAGAACGACTCCGCATCTGCGAGCTTCGCATCCGCGCTTTCGCGCTGGCAGCCGACGGCAGGCCTAAAGCCAAGCGGCGTGCTCGATGAAGAATCGTTCTACGCGATGATTTCCTATTGGCAGGGGAGACGGCTTAAGGATCGGACCGTTGCACAGCCGGATCA
Source organism: Acidobacteriota bacterium (assembly GCA_030854375.1). Classification (GTDB taxonomy): domain Bacteria; phylum Acidobacteriota; class Blastocatellia; order Pyrinomonadales; family Pyrinomonadaceae; genus PSRF01. The sequence continues at coordinate 1,956 of JALYTI010000533.1, forward strand.
ACTCATCACGGCCCCGATCTCAGATTTCTATGACCCGACGCGTGATATCCAACTCCTTCAAGTCGAACGTCAAACGTACGCTGCTTACAAGCGCATGGTCGCAGCTGCCGTTGCCGATCGCTCGCTGGGTCTTGCTCGCAATGTGAAGGGGCCGAAGGGCGAGCTTGCACCGACTGAAAAATACCTGAAGATTGTCTCGGCATTCCGATCGCGGGAATACCAGGAGCAGTTGCGACGTGAGTCGCCGAATTCGGGAAGTGCCGGCCTCGCTGTGAATAGTCCTCACTTCACCGGCCGCGCCCTCGATCTCTACGTCGGCGGTGAGCCTGTCGACACTAGTGATTCAAACCGCGCGCGTCAGGTTCAGACGCGTGTTTACCGGTGGCTCGTGCGTAACGCGGAACGGTTTGGCTTCCGGCCTTACTTCTACGAGCCATGGCACTGGGAATACGTCGGTTAAGGGACCGGGTCTGACAACCAGAGTTGGCCAACGGAGACGATTTTCCATTTCTCATTTTTCATTTCTCATTTTCCATTTGCTGCCTGCGAAGCACTGAAGAAGCGCATTCCTTCTGACCGCAATGACAAATGAAAAATTATGAAAAATTTGAAATGAGAAATGAAAAATGGTTCGGCCTTCCCAGCCGCTGATGATACAAGGGACTGTTATGCCGGGACTTTCTTCACCTTCGGTTCCGTCTTCCGGGCTGGCGGAATAAGCGGAAGCACCTGACCGTCTTCGAGCGCGGTCCCCTGCTCGATGCTGGTCGTGTCGACGACGAATTGGGTGTGGCGAGTCACTCTCGAGAGCATCCGCTTCATTGTCTTTTCATCTAG
>JALYTI010000534.1 GCA_030854375.1 Acidobacteriota bacterium
GACAAGAGTATCGGACTTAACATTCGGATTGGGACGCTGGTTCAAGGGATTGATTGGTTGCCCACATAAGGAGATGAGCCGTCCTTTTTCGAGACATGGCGAAACTTATCGCGTTTGTATCAATTGCGGGGCGCAACGACAGTTTGACGAGAAGACTTGGAATTTCGCTGGCCCCTTCTATTTCAAGCCGGCCCGTACGTCGGACCTGCGAGATGTTGATCTAACCGCGATTAGATGTGTTTAGCGAATGCATAGAGGCGGTTGAAGGTTCGCGGCAACAAGAAGCAGCTTATTCGAGTCGATAGTTCGGGGCTTCCTTCGTGATGATAACGTCGTGGACGTGCGACTCGCGGAGCCCGGCGGAAGTGATTCGTATAAACTGACTCTTCTCCTGAAACTCTTTGATGGAACGACACCCCGTGTAGCCCATGCCGGAACGTAAGCCGCCAACTAATTGGGTAGTCATCTCTGCTATTGTACCTTTGTAAGCAACGCGGCCTTCGATTCCTTCGGGAACGAGCTTCGAATCGCTCTCCGCCATTTCCTGAGCATACCTGTCGCGCGACCCTTCGCGCATAGCTCCAATCGATCCCATGCCGCGATAGGTTTTGAATGAGCGGCCCTGAAACAATATTACTTCTCCTGGCGCCTCTTCAGTCCCAGCGAAAAGCGAACCAATCATTACAACATCGGCACCCGCCGCCAGGGCCTTGGCAACATCCCCTGAAAACTTCACACCTCCGTCCGCGATGACTGGAATGCCTGTCGTACGGGCAGCCTTCACACACGATTGAATTGCCGTTATCTGCGGTACGCCTGCGCCGGTAACAACGCGAGTGGTACAGATCGAACCAGGGCCAATTCCAACCTTAATAGCGTCCACGCCCGCATCAGCCAGTTCCTGCGCGCCTTCGGTTGTGCCCACGTTGCCGGCGATTAGATCGGTGTCGCCGTGTCTTCGTTTGATCTCGCGCACAGCTTCGATCACTCGTAAGGAATGACCATGCGCCGTATCTATTACCAGACAATCGACGCGCGCTTTCACCAGTTCGTCGGCGCGTTCGCGAAAATCGCCCGTTGCCCCGATAGCAGCGGCGACGCGCAAACGACCAAGGTTGTCCTTCGCCGCCGCGGGGTACTTAATTGCTTTTTGAATATCTTTGACTGTGATTAGTCCCTTGATGCGCTTGTCTCCATCGACGACGAGCAGTTTCTCGATTCGATGTTTTTGCAGTACAGCTTTAGCCTGGTCGAGCGTGGTTCCAACCGGCACGGTAACGAGAGGCTGTTTAGTCATTACTTCCGAAACCGGAATGTCGAAGCGGGTCTCAAAGCGCAGGTCACGGTTAGTGATGATGCCGACGAGGTGACCATCTTCATCGACCACCGGGACCCCGCTGATGTGAAATCGCTCCATCACTTGCAGGGCTTGCCGCACCGGTTTAGAAGGAAGAATCGTGACCGGGTCAACGATCATCCCCGATTCTGATCGCTTCACCTTGTCGACCTCTTCCGCCTGGCGTTCGATGCTGAAGTTTTTGTGAATTACGCCGATGCCGCCCTGTTGTGCAATGGCTATGGCCAGCGCTGCTTCGGTCACTGTATCCATGGCCGCCGAGCATAGTGGAATTTGCAATCGAATATTGCGCGTGAATTGGGTGGAAGTATCAGTTTCAGATGGCAGAACGTCCGATCGAGCGGGGACCAAAAGCACATCGTCAAAAGTCAGTCCCTCAGTGAGATTAGCTGAGATCATACGGGCTCTATTACTCCTAATGATTAGTTATGAATCAGTTTAATGATAACAACAGAACTGCCCGCCATTCCGCAGCGGGCAGTATCGAATTGAATTTTTCGTGCCGGCGAGCGCGCGCACGTTTGTATCCTGTGCCTGGCGCACAAACCCGTAACACTCTGCTATTGCGAAAACGGTTCGTAATCAGCTTTCCACGTATAAGAACTACCAGGGACGACGTTAGCTGCGATTAATCCACGAGGATCCTGATGTTTTTTCACTACTTCATGCAAAGTAGATTGAAGCGATGCTGCAGACCGTTGCTGCACCCAGTGTAGAACCGCGAGCGCCACCAACGTCAGTATTGCCAGGATTACAATCGCAAGCACCACCGTCAGGATTGGCGACCGCGTCGCCGGCGCATCGGTGTAAACTTTCGAGTGATAAGGAGTACTTGAGATTTCGTCGGGATCCCCCTGGTCACGCATGTGGCGCGTGTAACCTTCCACGGCCTGCTTCTCGTCGTACCCTACGTACCGCGCGTAAGCTTTGACGAAGCTGCGATTGAAGATCCCGCCTGGAAGATGCCGGTAATCGTTAAGTTCTATTGCTTCGAGATAATGAATGGATATTCGAGTCTGATCGGAAATTTCGCGCAGCGCAATGCCACGCGCTTCACGCGCGCTTCGCAACTGTTCTCCGATCGTCGCTTCCATCACCAATTCGCGTCAGCCTCTGCCCTTGCTACCTCGGTGGATGTTGAGCCCGCTGGATACCAGTTGAGTGAACTGCAACTTGTTTTTTGGACTCGGAGCGTTTAGCCCGGTGTGCAGGATCAACTTAACTGTTGTATCGAATATATCTGCGTTGCTAAACGCTGTCAAACTTTAGTGTTGGATGGTGGTACTCGGCGGAGCCAAGGTCTGGACAACAGAACCGAGGCGGTGGCGACCGGCTTTCTACACATAACTTGATGTTCGCTTCATTAATGGTCATTCCGCATGCTTTCACAAAGCGTCGATATTGATTCTTCGATCACTCTCTCA
>JALYTI010000535.1 GCA_030854375.1 Acidobacteriota bacterium
CCTCAACACAATTGCTATCCGGCTTGTGCCTGCGTTGTTCGGTGTGGCAACCGTGGGTCTGGTGCTTACTCTGCGAAGACATCTGGGAGCTATCGCTACGCTTAGTGCGGCTTTCTTGCTAGCCGTGTCACCTGGCGCAGTTTATCTTTCACGCTACTTCATTCATGAAACTCTCTTCGTCTTTTTCACGCTCGGTATCGTTGTGGCTGCTCTGAAGTATTTCGAGGATGCCAGTCCTGTTTATCTGATACTAACCGCAGTTTCGACGGCACTGTTATTCGCGACGAAAGAGACAGCGATTATCTCCGCCGGCGTGCTCGTGATCGCGCTCCTGTTGACCTACCTCTATCGCCGTTTAAGGACGCGTACAACCAACGTCCGAGGTCCAGGCAGAAAAAAGAAGCGCCGTTCTGATTCGGGTGGAGAATTACGCACGTTTGTCGAACGGGTTGGTGGGCCAACTCGTTTGACGATCTGGATCGCTGTAGCTCTTGCAGTCTTTGTAGTGGTAAATGTTCTGTTCTACTCATCCTTTTTCACCAATTATCCAAAAGGCGTTTCAGATGCGCTTAAGACGTTTGAATTTTGGACGAAGACGGGCAAGGAGGCTCACGTCCATCCGTTTGTGACTTACATTTGGTGGTTACTCCTCCAGGAATCGCCACTCCTGTTTTTCGGTGCACTAGGCGCGCTGCTCGTGGTTGTCCAACCCACGAAGCCGCTTGCACTATTCTCGGCGCTTTGGGCCTTCGGACTCATCGCCGCCTATTCGCTGATTGCTTATAAGACGCCGTGGCTCGCCCTGAATTTTATTGTCCCCCTGGCGCTTACCGGCGGCGTCGCCATTGATTGGCTTTATCAGGAACTCGGAAATTGGGAAATGGACAAGCGCAAGCGCGCGGGCGCACTCGCGGTGGTTTTGGTGTTTGCCCTGGGAATTGTGCCCGGATTGATTAGAGCTTTCGATCAAAAAGCACTTCACTGGAAAACATTCATTCCAGGTTATCAAACAATCGATCTCAATTTCATAAACTACGACAATGACAATCGGTACTATGTATATGTTTACGCCCACACGCGCCGAGAAGCACTTAAACTCGTCGATGAAATTGACCGGATCGCGGAAAGAACGCATCAGCACAGTGCTGCGGGCATAACGATAGTATCGGCCGACTATTGGCCCTTACCGTGGTATCTGCGCGATTACACTCGAGTGGGCTATTACGGTCGCATAACCCCTTCGAATGAGCCCATCATTATTGCTTCCGAGAGCCAGGCCGCCGAGGTGCAGGCCACTTATGGTGACCGTTACCAACAGGTTCCATCAGGTTTCAACCCTGCCGGTAGTTTTCCGTTACGGCCGGGTGTTGATCTGTTGCTCTACACTCGCCGCGAATTGGTGCCCTAAGCTTAAATCAATGACACGTTTCAAAATTCCCATGGCGAGGTAGGCGCACTAATGAAGAAATATCGTCCCTTCCTAATCATCGCAGCTGTGCTTGCGCTTGCAGTCATTGGAACTGTTCGTCTCATAAGATGGGAGCGAAGCAGAGAGACTTTCACTGCTGTTTCTCCTACATCAAGTCCAACTGGGCTAGAGACTAAGTCTAGTCCAAGCGCTGTTGTTACTCTGGAAGAGTTTGGCGACTATCAGTGTCCACCTTGCGGTGCGCTCCATCCCACTCTCAAAAAGCTCAAGCAGGAGTTTGGCGCGAATCTCAATTTCGTTTTCCGAAACTTGCCCCTGGCAACAATCCATAAGAACGCCCTTGCCGCAGCCCAGGCTGCCGAGGCAGCCCGAATGCAAGACCGTTTTTGGGAGATGCATGACCTTCTTTACGAGAATCAGGACTTATGGAAGGATGACATCAATCCGCGAGCTACCTTTGTGAAATTTGCAGGTGACCTTGGTTTAGATACGACTCGTTTCGTGCGGGATCTGGACGATACACAGGTGCAACTGCGGATTGACGCCGACCAGGACGCGGCGCTCAAACTGGGCATTAACGGAACTCCGACGATCCTAATCGATGGTCGCCGGTTGCGGGATGAAGCGACCACGCCGGAAGGAGTCCGCAAGGGAATTGAAGTGATGATGGCTCACCGGGGCTCATCTGAGCCGTAGCATCCACTCCTCAAAACGCTTTTCGGCGTCCCAAACGGGATCCGTCCCACTCACCAGCCTTAAGCACGACGTGTTAACCTTGGTTACTGCTTCATTAAAGATAGCTAAGCTCAAGTTTTGGTTGACATTCTAAGCAACTCCCACTTATATTGGCACACTTGTGCGTGGCCTTCCTGCATTCGGTATTATTAGTCTTGAGCTCGGCAAAAGCAGACGACTTCTCGCATGTTCAAACTGAAAAGCCTCGAGATTACCGGTTTCAAATCCTTCGCGGACTACACCGAAATTCTCTTCACCGGTGATGGCATTACCGCCATTGTCGGGCCCAACGGCTGCGGCAAAAGCAATGTAGCGGATGCCATAGCCTGGGTGCTTGGAGAACAACGGGTCAAGCATCTGCGCGGCGGCGCCATGCAGGATGTCATCTTCCAGGGCTCTCGGAATCGTCAGCCGAGCGGCATGGCTGAGGTGGTCATGCACATGATCCGTGACGAGGTGATTGAGCACGAGCCTGACATTGAGGATATTGATTCAACGCTCGAACAGATTGATGACCAGGTCATAGAGCTTGATGCTGTCTTGCCGGATGAGATTGCGGAAATCAGTCATGAGGCCGCAAGCGCGCCCGCGGACGCCACCGAGAAT
>JALYTI010000079.1 GCA_030854375.1 Acidobacteriota bacterium
ACCAGTGGCCGCAGAACGCTCTACCTCGTCTACGAAGCTTATGCACCCATGGCTCTGCGTGAACTGCAACGACTTGGACGTGAGGCGCATGAGCGTTTCGAGATTGCGCATGTGGGGATAGTTCACCGGACGGGCCGGCTTGAAATTGGCGAGACCAGCGTAGTCATAGCCGTGAGCGCCCCGCATCGGCGCGCGGCTTTCGAAGCCTGCGAGTGGGCCATTCGAGAACTCAAGCGCACGGTGCCTATTTGGAAGAAGGAGATTTTTGAGGACGGTGAGATTTGGGTCGAAGGCGAAGGTTCAAGCCCCATGGACTCCAGGAAACTCTGATCACGTTCAGCCCACTCTGCAGCAGACGCTCCGTGCTAATGAGTCAGCGGGGGCAAGCCCGCCTTCCCGACCATGAGATGACTCAAGACTGTGATGATACTCTCAGTGAAAGGCTTTCAAGGCGAAATCTAACACTATTCACAGAATCTCTCAGGTTGGGAAGGCGGGCTTGCCCCGCAGCTTCATGCGACCCAACTGAAATGTAAACGATCCGACAGGAAGCTAACCTGCGGGCGTCTCTTCAGTCTCTTCCTCCGACGCCTCAACCAACGAAGCGCTCGTGACCCTATCGCCTTCTTCAGTCTTGATCAGCCTCACGCCTTGCGCGCTGCGCCCAGTCTTGCGTATTAGCGCCGCTTCGAGGCGGATTAGCTTCGCCTGCTGCGTAATAATCATGATCTCCGACTCTTCGTCGACGGGGAATACAGCAACCACTTTGCCGGTCTTCTCCGTGGTTTTCATATTGATAACACCTTTGCCGCCACGCGCCTGCAACCGGTAAGTGGTGATCGGTGTTTGCTTGCCGTATCCCTGCTCGGAAACAGAAAGCATTTTCTCCGTATCGTCGGCGGAGACAGGACAAACAGAAACTACGTAATCATCCGCGCGCAAATCAATACCGCGAACTCCCCGGGTCGCCCGGCCCATTGGTCGCACATTCTTCTCGTCAAAACGAATTGCCAGGCCATTATGTGTGGCAATGAATATTCGCTTGGTCCCGTCCGTAAGCACCACGTCGAGTAATTGGTCACCGTCATCAACATTTATGGCGATGATGCCGTTGGTGCGAATGTTTTGAAAATCTGCGAGTGAGGTCTTTTTGATCACGCCCTTGCGCGTAACCATCAGGACATAACGCCCTTCGGCAAAATCACGGACAGGCACCACGCCCGCCAGTTTTCTCTCCGAAGGAATATTGATCAGGTTGACTACGGCTTTCCCGCGCGCGGAAGCTGCAGCATCAGGAACTTCGTGGACTTTCAGCTTGTAGACCATGCCATCGTCGGTAAAGATCATAATGTAGGCATGAGTCGAAGCGATAAATAGATGTTCCACATAATCGCCACCCCTGGCAGCCGCGCCAAAGCGGCCTTTTCCGCCTCGACCCTGACGCTGATAGGTAGTAACTGGCGTGCGCTTGATGTAACCACTGTTGGTCACGGTAATGGCGACATCTTCGTCAGCAATCAAATCCTCGATTGAGAATTCGACGCCCTCATCGACAATCTCTGTCCGTCGCGCATCGCCAAACTCCTTTTTGACTTCTTCCAGCTCCTTACCAATTACGCGCCGCAAGGAACTCTCATTGGCGAGAATCTCTTCCAGTTCCGCGATGAGCTTAATGATCCCTTCGTACTCGTCGGTGATCTTCTGTCGTTCCAATGCCGAGAGGCGGCGTAACTGAAGATCAAGTATCGCCTGCGCCTGCAACTCTGAAAACGCGAGGAGCTCCATCGTCTTATGTAGTTTCCCCAGGTAGGTCTTTAGAGGGGTGTCGGAAGGCGCGCCCTTCCAGGTTTTCACTTCGCTCATTGTCGTCATCTGCCCGGTCAGCCATTGCCGGGCCTCGTCGACCGAGCGCGAATTGCGAATGAGCGTGACGATGTAGTCAAGTGTGTCGATCGCCTTCGTCAAGCCTTCGAGAATATGTGCCCGCGCTTTGGCCTTCCGTAATTCGTATTCAGTGCGCCGGCGTACCACTTCGCGACGAAAGTCCACAAAACACTCGAGCATTTGCTTGAGATTCAGAACCCGCGGCTGTCCATTTACAATGGCCAGATTGATCACGCCGAATGAAGACTGCATTGGCGTCAGTTTGTAGAGTTTGTTAAGAACAACTTGCGGCACCGCATCTCGTTTTAGTTCAACAACAATGCGCATGCCCGTGCGGTCCGACTCATCACGCAGGTCCGAAACTCCTTCGAGTTTCTTCTCGTTGATGAGTTCGGCAATGCGTTCAATTAGCCGGGCCTTGTTGACTTGGAAAGGAATTTCAGTGATCACAACTGCATCGCGTTCCTGAGCGCCGCGGCCAATACGATCGATGCCGGCGCGCGCGCGAAGCTGTATTATTCCGCGTCCTTCGAGGTAAGACTTCTTGAGCTCGTCCCGTCCGTAGATGAAACCGCCGGTGGGAAAATCCGGGCCGGTTACGATCTTTGTCAGCGCCTCGACTGAAACGTCGGGATTGCCCAACACGGCGATCGTAGCGTCTACAATTTCCGTGAGATTGTGAGGCGGAATTTTCGTGGCCATGCCCACCGCAATTCCGTCTGATCCATTGATCAGCAGGTTTGGTATCCGGGTTGGCAAAACTTTAGGTTCGCTAAGGGACTCGTCGTAGTTCGGCTGAAAATCGACTGTCTCTTTTTCCAGGTCCGCCAGCACTACATTAGTTATGCGAGCCATGCGCACTTCGGTATAGCGCATTGCCGCCGCCGCATCGCCATCCACCGATCCAAAGTTTCCCTGGCCGTCAATTAACGGATAACGCATGGAGAAATCCTGCGCCAGCCGGACGATTGTGTCGTAGACCGCCGTGTCACCATGTGGATGGTATTTACCGATCACGTCTCCTACAATGCGAGCGCTCTTTTTGTAGGCTTTGTTATAAGTGTTTCCCAACTCATTCATCGCCCAAAGCACGCGGCGGTGAACGGGTTTGAGTCCATCACGCACATCCGGCAAAGCGCGCCCGATAATTACGGACATTGCATAGTCGAGATATGAGCGCCGCATCTCGTCTTCAATATTTATATGATTGCGTTCAGAAGTTGTTTCCATCCCATTAACCTTTCCAGTACAATCCGGCCGCCGTAGGCTTTGCTGTTGAACTATTCGAGCCTGGTTTCATTATCTGCTTGTTCGCTATTTGCTCTTTTGAAGTGAGCTTTTCTTCGCGCAGGATTAGTTCAGAAACGGTCGCGCGAGGGGCAGCCCAATTGACCGAATAAAGTAAGCATTATTTTAGCCGACTCGCCGTTTTTTTTCAACCGCAAACTACTGGGAAACCCTAATAAAATCAATGGCTTCCAACAAAACGGGCTCATTGAAATTGGTGCTTGATTTACGAGTCCAGGTAGCGCAGATTCCGGTTGAAATCTGATGGTGTTCCACCCCTGACCTTCACATGCCTGAAGAGCGAAACTGGAAGCGCAGTCGCGAGCGGTTAGAACTCAAGTTACCCGTTCGCGTACGCTGTCGAGAGACGCCCGATTTTGAATGGACTGAAATCACGCGTCTTATCGACGTTACGCCCTTTGGCGCCGGCTTCACTTTGAAACGACCGGTTGAAAAAGGCCGCCTGCTGCACATGACTATTCCCATGCCGCGGCAGTTGCGTGTGTTTGACCACGTCGAGGATCAATATAGAGTTTGGGCGTTGGTTCGTCATATCGGTCCAACGTCGGCACCGGGAAGCAAAGGGCTACTGTTTGAAGTCGGCGTGGCGTTTATCGGGAAACGTCCACCTCGCAGTTACGAACAGGATCCATCTAAACGGTATGAAATTGGAGGAGTCACGCCTGAGAGTCTAACTTTAGCTGAAGATCGGCCACCGGTTGCGCTGGCATCATCAGATAATAGAAACTACACGCGACATAATATTCCTGTCGATATGTTGATTGAAACGTTCAATGACAAAGGGGAAGTTGAACTAAGTGAGCATACTGTATCGGAAAATATAAGCGAAAAAGGTGCAGCAATTTATACTACGCTTTCCTTAGCAGTCGGCCGGTTTATCCGGCTCACAAGTGAGCAGTATAAAATCAAGGTACACGCAGCCGTCCGTGGATGCAGCATGGGACCATCCGGCGTACCGAGGATACATGTGGAATTTATTGATCGTGAGTGGCCGCTTTAAGGCATATCAACGTGGGAAACCTCAGCCCCGTCCAACCACGTGAACAACACCGAAACATCCTCGCGACTGAAATCGACTGGCGGATCGCGGCCTGTCGACAGGCCGTTACCGCAATGGATCTTGAACCTTGTGCGACCGGTAATCGGAGCTTTCAGTCGCATCTTCTGGCACATTGAACACAAAGGCGTCGAAAACATTCCCACAGACTCAGGCGTGATCATTGCCGCCAATCATCAGAGTTACGGAGACCCTTTTTGGTTGTCGTTACCGATTAAGCGGCCAATTCGCTATCTGGCCTGGAGCGAGGCGTTTTCGTGGCCGGTGGTTGGAAAAGCGATCAGTCTACTAGGCGCATGGCCACTTCTAATTGAGGGCAGCGACCCGGCGGCCATACGCCGTTCACTAACCTGGCTCCGCGATCGCGGCGTGGTAGTAATTTTTCCCGAAGGCGGACGTGGGCTTCCTGACGGTTCGATGGTACGTATGAAGGGTGGTGCGGTGAGGATGGCCTTAGAGGCTGGGGTTCCGATTCTTCCGGTCACGATAAAAGGGGCTAATCGCGTTTGGCCTCCCGGCCGGCGATTACCTCGTCCAGGTAAAGTTGAGATTACTTATCACCCCGTCCTCTACATCGAACAACAGCCGGGGGAGGAAACTCGGGCATGCGCACGTCGGGAGACTGAACGGCTGGCCAACGTAATACAGTCGGCGCTATAAACAGGAGCAGGCGGCAGGAGCAGGGCGCATACCCAAACTATCGCAAGCCTGCATGTAAAACAGCTAACTCGATCCCAGTACACGCATCATCGCGCTGTGTACAAGAGCATTACTGGCAAGCACCTTCGGCGTGTAAATATCCAATGGCTGACCGGTGAAATCAGTTACGCGGCCTCCGGCCTCCTGGATGAGGAGCACGCCCGCCGCAACGTCCCACGCCTTTAGACCATCTTCCCAAAATCCATCGAAACGTCCGCAAGCGACATACGCCAGGTCGAGCGAGGCCGAGCCGTCACGTCTTACGGCCTGAGCTTCCATCGTGAAATTAGCGAACTCGAGCGCAAAGTTTGGACGCTCTCGTACGTTGTAAGGGAACCCGGTACACAACATTGCGCTATTAAGATCACCAACCGTAGAGACGCGCATGGGGCGTTCATTCAACGTTGCTCCCTGGCCTCGTTCGGCAGCAAACATTTCATCGCGCATTGGATCGTAAACGACGCCGATTTCGATTGCGCCGGCACGTTCAACGGCAATAGAAACGCAAAAGCAGGGATAGCCATGAGCATAGTTGGTCGTTCCATCAAGAGGATCAATGATCCATTTCCAATCCGTCTTTCCTGCGACGATTTCAATCCCGTCCGTGGCGCCGGACTCCTCGGCGAGAATGGCGTGACGTGGGTAATGCGACTTGATTCTGTCGATGATAAGTTCTTCCGAGGCGAGGTCGGATTCGGTAACGAGATCTATGTCTCCCTTGTTTGATACTTGTAAAGCCCGTCCTAAGCGATCAACAAGAATGCGGCCGGCGTCGCGAGCTGTTTGAATTGCAAAGTTGAGCAATGTTGTCTCTTCTGGTTCCCTTATGCTAGACCTGAACAGAATATATCAGGAGTTCCGTTACGCGCGAATGCTGCATAAAAAGGGCTTGCACGGCTCCGCCGTCTGATGTGAGGAATGGCTATGCCTTTCCGGCCCGCACTCTTGTTGATTCGAGGCGGCTGTGCCTCCGATCCGACGTTCGAGGCATAGCCTCTTATTTTCGCACGCTTCGGAAAGGCATAGCCTTTCCGCACAAACCTTGCATTGACACAAGGTATAAGCGTTATCCTATCCGCCGCCTTCACGCCCCGTTTAGATAGGGCACTTGTGCCCCGCGGCGCGGCGGCGGACAAGTCCGCTTTCTAAACGAAGCGCGATATTACCAAACGCAAGCGAGCTGAAGACCCTGAAGCGATTGTCAGCGAATTGGCACTTAGTTGGCTGCCAAATATTTTTCAGCGAGAGCCTGAAACTATGAAACGATCTTTCTCTGTTTTTCTATGTGCCATCGTTCTGCTAGCTCCTGCCCGTTTGGCATTGGGCTGGGGAAATGATGGCCACGAAACAGTAGGAAAGATCGCTTCACTTCGTATTAAGCCTCGCACGACCCAAAAGATCGCCCAGATTTTGCAGCCCGGGGAGACACTCGCCAACATTTCAACCTGGGCTCACACGGTGAAAGACAGACAGACTAATAAGCGTTACACAACGAGTGGCCGGGGGGTTCTCCGACACTCCGCAACAGTGCCGCGAATAGGGAGGATCGTTACTGGGGAACCTGCCGAAAGAGTATTCTTCGGTTAGTTTATCTTTAAGAGGCCGATGAACGCCGTCACTTTGTCTTTCTTCTTAAATACAGTGAATCGTTGTTGTAAAAAGGATGGGGAACTGATGAATTAGTAACGACGTATTCACTATCGGCATTCCAAATACTGGAACGACAAACCTGTGAATAAGATCAATCTGCGCGAGAAGCTCTCACTTATTGGCGACCATTGGAACCCTCGTATCATTGGCGAACTGAACGGTCAGTACCTAAAATTGGTGAAGTTTAAGGGACCTTTCACGTGGCATCATCATGACAACGAAGATGAGATGTTCCTGGTGGTCAAGGGACGGTTTCGCATGGAGTTCTGGGAAACCGCCGATGGCGCGTCAGGCGCTAACAAGCAGCGCGACGTTTGGCTGGAAGAGGGCGAGTTTATGGTTGTCCCTCGCGGAGTGGAGCATCGACCGGTTGCGGACGAAGAAGCTGACGTTCTGCTGTTCGAACCGGCCACGACGCTGAATACGGGCAATGTAGAGAACGAATTAACTTTGCCGGAACTTGAGTGGATCTAAAGAAACTGCTGACGAGAACCACTGGATTGTGTGAAGATAAGCAAAACTCGGAATGGAGGCTTGGATTGTGAGAAAAATTTCCAATGTGCTGGTAGGGCTGCTCTTCTTGATTGCAGCAGCAACTGTGACCGCGAGGGCGCAAAATACAGTGGGCCAAACCGGCCAGAGTAGCCCGCCATCAGTAACGCCTAATCTGGCTGCGGTTACTACCAACCGGCCAACGCTTCAGAACGTTGTCAATTCCCTGTCAACTTTGCCGGAGGTTGACACGCTGATTTACATCAATCCGCAACGCATTTTGAACGAGGTGGTGCCGAAGCTTTTGCCACCCAAAGACGTTGAAGGTATGCGCAAGAGTTTTGAAGAAGTCAAAAAGAGTGCCGGAATCGATCCCACTAAAATTGACTACATCGTTATCGCTACGCGCTTCAAAAAGCCCACAGCCGATCTCAACTTCCAGCCGCCGGAATTTATGGTGGTTGCGAGCGGAGACTTCAACGCCGAATCGCTCATCGCGCTGGCACGAATGGCGTCACAGGGAAAACTGAGGGATGAGAAGTACGGAACGAAGACGCTGGGGTTAATGACGATTGACCCACTCGTAAAGGAAGCGGAAAAAAATCCGTTTCTGAAGGCGTTTACGGAAATGGGCATCCTCACGCTAAACGCCAACACGATTGCCGCAGGCACTCCGTCATATCTGAGGGCAGCTATTGACGCGAGCGAAGGCAGGGAACGCATTAGCACGGAAACGTTGAATTCGCTGGTGCGCGATCCAAACGTGCTGGTCAGTTTCGCAGGCA
>JALYTI010000080.1 GCA_030854375.1 Acidobacteriota bacterium
GTAGAGTCCGTACCCGCCGCGAATGGAATTCTTTCCGTTGCCTGTGACGTCCCACGCAAAGCCAAGGCGCGGTCCGAAATTGTTTCGGTCAGAAGGCAGACGCTGGGTCTGAGGAACAAGGGGATTCGGTAGAATAGGTTTCGGCAATTTCTCATACTCATAACGAAGGCCTAAGTTTACCGTTAGACGCGGCGTGTAGCGCCAATCATCCTGGATGAAGAAGTTGATGTCATTAGTGGCAAACTGGAAACGCGTTGGGCCGAATCCCTGGTTGAAGGCGCTGGTGTAGCACTTACCACGCAGCCTTGTCGACGTTGAGCACGTAACACCGGCCGGCAAGCCACCGGCAGTGCTGAAGTTCAGATAATCAACGATGAAGTCATTAATGTTGCTGTAGGAGTATGCGCCCGCCTCGTTACGCAGATTGTCCTGAAGGTCGTTGACGTGATTGAGGTCTCCGCCAAACTTGAGAGTATGATTGCCAACAGTCCAGGTCACCGTATCGGTATACTGCCAGCGCTTCTCATCAGGATTCGCTACGCGCTCTAAGAAGGTCGGCTTACCAAACTCTATGCCATTGGTCAGAAAGACGTCGGGTGATCTACCACCGGGAGCCGTCGTTGGCTCACCCGGCAAAGGCGGCTGGCTAGACGCAAACTCGTTGTCACGCCCGTATTGGAATCGTGCCTCGTTCACGACGGTCGGGCCGAAGGTAGACGACAAGCGGAGGTTAAGCGTGTCGCCACTCACAAAGTCATCGCCAAAACTCGCGCGACCGCGCGTATTGGTCGGTTGAGTCTGAATTCCGGCGGGTGACTGATAGCGAAGCCGGTTGTAGCTTGCTGTAAAGCGATGATCCTCAGTGAGCTGCCAGTCAACCTTCGGTAAGAAAATCCGATGATTGGCTTGGCGGGGCACTGGGCCGGTCAGGCTGGTGAGGAATCCCAGAACCGAGTTGATCTGGGTGTCCGAGATGTTGCGTGCGGGATTCTTGAGTGATTGACCGAAGAGGGTGCTAGTGCAGCCAGGGGCGGTAGCCGAAGTACATTTATTAACGGTCGTCAGGTAACTCGGGCTGCTGAAGATACCAAGACCGGGAAAACGCCGTCGCTGTTCGTCATAACTGAAAAAGAAGAAGAGTTTGTCCTTGATGATCGGGCCACCGATCGTCGCGCCGAATCGATGGCGGACATCCTTTGATTTGAAACCAGTGCGGGTCGAAGTACCCGTGGCCGGATCAAAGGTCGAGATAAAGCTGAGAGGATTCCTCGCACCCCACTTGGCGTTGCGCTGGTAATAGAACCCGGAACCATGAAATTCGTTCGTGCCGCTCTTGGTAACAGCATTCACAACGCCGCCGGCCGAGCGTCCGTACTCAGCCGAGTAGTTGGAAGTGTTTACTTGAAATTCGCGGATGGCCGCCTGGCTGACTGTATAGGCGAGACGCGTGCGACCGCGCTCTTCCGAGTAGAAGGCCTGGTTATTGTCCCCACCATCGATGGTTACATTGTTCAACAATCCCGAGATGCCGCGGAAACTAATCAGTCCAAAGTTGCCATCCGGCACCGAGCCAGGGTTTAGTAGCGCAAAGTTTGACCAACGCTGTCCATTGATCGGCAGCTCATTGATCGAGGTCTGATTCATGTTGTTTGAGAAATCTTGTTGCGAAGTGTTAATGACGGGAGCCTCGGAAGTAATTTCGACAGTGCCCTGAACCGGTCCGATGGAAAGCGCGGCCGGCAAGTCCGTAACGCGTCCGACTTCGACGACTATCTTAGGAGTGGTAAATGGGCTAAAGCCGGCGGCGTTTATCGTTACCGTATAAGTGCCAGGCTCGAGGTTTACGATTCGGAAGCGGCCTTGATCGTCAGTAGTGGCCGAATCCTCTTTGTTAGTTC
Organism: Acidobacteriota bacterium; assembly: GCA_030854375.1. Classification (GTDB taxonomy): domain Bacteria; phylum Acidobacteriota; class Blastocatellia; order Pyrinomonadales; family Pyrinomonadaceae; genus PSRF01. The sequence goes on from JALYTI010000080.1 coordinate 1,899, forward strand.
CGTTATTGCGCACGCTTACGGCTGCCCCGGGCACTATTTCCTGATTCGGGTTAGTAACAGTACCGCCGATGGCGCCAGTCACGGTCGACTGCCCAAAGGCGATTGCACTCATCCCGAGAATAAACGAAAGAACGAAAGAGAGCTTCACGAATTTCGACATAGCGGGCAACTCCTTAGGCATGAGATAACGTTGAAAGAGACTGCGCGACCACTTGCGCGCAAATTTTAACTTTGAAAATGAGTGAGAAGTGAAATTATGCAAAATCAAGAAGGGAAAGAAAATATCTACCGATCGTAGATGGAAACTTCTACCACGCCCTGCCGGGTTTTCGCAAGCGTAATAATTGTTGAGGTGTAGTAAATCCAATTTACCGCTTTTATTCCAGGAAGGCGAACGGGCATGTTCGCATCGTAAGGTTGTTCGCAATCTGTATGCCGAATGGACGCTAAACGCCGGGCGGAGTTTTAATGCCCCCTTTTCAACACTTAGCACTGAGTGAGGGGCCGGCGCTTGTACAGGGCTTCGCCAAGAATTTGGATAATATCGGAAAATCCGGAAACCGCGGCCACCCCGCGAGGCCAGGTAATGGGATCACTCGACCGCGCACGCGCTCTAAACTCGCTCTAAGATCATCGCGATACCTTGCCCGCCGCCGATGCACGCCGTTGCGAGACCATATCGAACGCGCCGCCGGTGGAGCTCGTTAAGCAGTGTGATAACCAAACGGGTTCCCGTTGCCCCAAGCGGGTGGCCCAGTGCAATGGCACCGCCGTTTACATTTGTGCGAGAGCGATCCAGACCCAATTCCTTCTCAACCGCAAGATACTGGGCGGCGAAGGCCTCGTTAACTTCGACCAAGTCCATGTCGGAAAGTTTAAGACCGGCCTTCTCCAAAGCGAGCCGAGTAGCCGGGACGGGACCAATTCCCATAATCTCAGGCTCGACACCCGCATAAGCCCAGCTAACGATTCGGCCCCGAGGTTTCCCATTGCGTCGCTTTAGGTATTCTTCTCCGCAAATAACGATTGCCGCTGCGCCATCAACGATGCCCGAAGCATTTCCTGCTGTTACAAAACCGTCTTTGGCAAAAGCTGGCTTTAACTTCGCCAACCCTTCCAACGTTGTCTCGGGTCTCAGATGATCGTCAGCGTCAAAGGTCGAGCTGGACTTGCGCGACTTAACTTCGACCGGAACGATCTCTTCGGCAAAGTATCCGGCATCTTGAGCGCGCTTCGCTTCCTGCTGCGACCGCAGCGCGTAATGGTCCTGCTCCTCGCGAGACACCTCAAACTTTCGCGCGAGGTTCTCTGCAGTTCCAGCCATCGGCGTGTTGCAATATGTATCAAGGAGGGCAACCATTAAACTGTCTTCGAGTTTGCCTCCGCCCAACGCAAACCCGGATCGCGCGCCTCTGATAACATGCGGGGCTTGCGACATTGACTCCATCCCGCCCACCAAAGCAGTTTGTACCTCGCCAAGCTGAATCATCTGTGCGCCGGAAATGATCGATTGAATGCCGCTGCCGCACAATCGATTGACTGTCAAGGCTGGCCGCTCGAAAGGAACTCCGGCTTTCAGAGCCACGTGTCGCGCTCCGTAGATTGCATCCCCGGAAGTCTGTAGCGCATTTCCCATGACGGTATGATCGATTTCCTCCGGCGCCACGCCGGTCGCTTCCAGCGCGCCTCTGGCTGCAATCGCCCCAAGATCAATTGCCGAAATATCCTTCAATGGTCCTACATATTCGCCCATCGCAGTGCGCCTGCCACCTAGAATGAAAACATCTTGCGCCATTCGATCCACCCTCTGCTCTTAAGAATTTTGCCGTGGGCCAGACTAACAAACAGCGGGGTGGGGGTCAATTTGGACATGCCACGAAATGATTGACAGTGGCTCAACGCTCACCTATCATCGCCGCTCATTCATTCCTACGTTTAATCCGCACATCGTTCAGCGATGAATGGATTTCAAATTCAGAACTGAAAGTTGCACCCTATCAGTTGTTTTCAAATTCCGGGTGCATAACAAAATTAGGTTTCTTACGTGAATCGCGCCCGAATCCTACTTCGATATTACGAGGTGGTTTGATTTATCGACTCACAAATTTCTCTAAGTACAAAAAGTGATTGGATTCTCTTTGGGCGGAAGGAAACCTGGCTGGCGGGGCCAGCTTGCTAAAGACCGCACCAATCTCACTCGTCTAAAGGAGCATCAGATGCCAAAGCAGATTTGCAGCTTCGCTCTTCTTGCGATTGTTCTTTTTTTGGTGACGCCGAATTGCGCAGCACAAGACATGGCAGGGCGGGTTGAAAAACAACAAGAACGCTCCATCTTATCCCTCGACCTGGAGTTCAGCAGGAAGAATCAAGATCTGTTGGAGCGCGCTGTTTCGCTTCTTGTTGGCACCGACCCGAACGGCTATGCGACCGGATTCCTGGTTCGAGACGGATTAGTGATCACCGCGTACCATGTCGTATCAGGAGACTTGAGTCCGGCGAAGAAAAGGAACTTAGGATTCAAGGCCGGCGATAAGCTTAACGTGAAGGTGTATATCAAAGGGTGTAGGGCCACGATCCTCAAGGTAGATAAGGATGCTGATCTCGCACTGCTTGAGATATGCGCCACGCAAAAACAAACTAACGCTCCAACTTTCCAGACGGCCCTCAGCAAAGATGAGCAGCTACTTCTAATTGCTCGACCGCATGGTAACAAAATGGTGAGCCGGGGAGTTTTTCACGGTCCATACAACTTTGGCGGTCAAGAGTATTGGTCGGCTAAAATCGTTGGCCGCGACGGCTATTCCGGTAGCCCGGTCTATAACCACAAAGGTGAGGTGATTGGAATATTTACTGGTTATGACACCGTACAAAAGGTGGCATTAATTAGTCCGGCTTTCAAGGCGCAAAGGCTCCTTGATGACTACAGTGCAAGCCCCAAGCCTTAAGGCAGATTGCGATCTGCCAATCCCGCTGCTGAATAAGGATTGCGTTCATTTATCACAACCAACACTGAGCACCACAGTGTTTTGGAATCTAGCGCCAAAGCCGAGCGGGCGCCGCTTCCAAATGACTATTCCGTGAATCGATGCTGTGCGCGATAGCGATGCAGCAGTTCCTCTAAAAACCCTTCGTAGGTAAACGTTGCCAGGTCGTACGTCGGACGCATTTTGTACATCAGCGGCAGCGAAACGCGCCAGGCCATCCACTGCCGCGGAACATCTCCTAAATCCCAGCGGCGTCGCAAAAACGTTTCCACAACTTCAATCTCAGATTCGCTCAACGCGTTGACCTCGGCGGTGAACTCAACCGGCTTGAATGAGCGCCGTAATGCCGCATCACTTACGGGCGAAGCGAACACCTGAGAAAAAGCCGGGGCTTCGGCTTCACGCTCTCGTACGACAACGGTTCCTGCGATCATGTCCCCGACGCGTTGGTCAGCCGAACTTAAAAAAACTGAGATTAGACCGACGGAGTAAAACGGCGCAGGCATCATGTCCAGCGTGCGAAGTAAGTTTCTCACAGCAGCTTCCCAAAATGTCACCGGGCGACCGTCTTCACGAATAACCCGCAGCTTAAGCCAACGCTTGCCTGGAGTTTGTCCATTCCAGATCCATTCAAAAAAAGCGAAGTAGCTCGAAATGATCAAAAATATTATTACGATCAAAAGTGCCTTGACCCATTTAGGGGCGTTTGAAAGTTGTTCGCCCACGCTCGAATAATTTGCGAGCAGAGTAAAGGCGATGATCATCAGGATGATTGTCAGTACCTGCAGTGCATGATCAATCGCACAGGCGAGGAAGCGGTTACCAATTGACGCGAGACCAAAGTGAAGCGGCACGCGCTCAGGCGTCTCGATTATCAGAATGTCTTCAGATGCGAGTGCTGCTGACATATTCTATACAACCAGTGTTACTCGAGACTTCAGGTGCCGCGCACACGAAGAAACTTTCGTTTGCCGACTTGCACGAGCAGTGGCCGCTCTGGACTCACGTTAATTTCTGAGTCGTTACGTGTATGTCTTTCTCCATCGATAGAGACGCCACCTTGTCCAATTAACCGGCGTGCTTCAGCCATGGAAGCGGCCAGACCGCTTTCAACCAGGAACCGCGGAAGTTTCCACGGGCCCGATGGCAAAGTCTGTTCTACCACGTCTTCCGGCGCCTGCTTGTTCTTGAAGATGCGACTAAACTCTTCTTCGGCACGCACCGCGTCTTCTTTCGAATGAAAGTCTGCGACAATCGATTTGGCAAGCTCCACTTTAATATCTCGCGGGTTGCGCTCACCGTTGTCCGCAGCCTTGCGTTGCGAAGTGATTTCATCCAGGGAAAGATCCGTCAGCAGTTCATAGTAGCGCCACATCAAGTCGTCGGAGATTGACATCACTTTTCCAAAAATCTCAGAAGGCGGCTCGCTTATGCCAATGTAATTCCCGAGACTCTTGGACATCTTTTGCACGCCATCCGTTCCTTCCAACAAAGGCGTTATGACCGCGACCTGCGCTTCCTGCTCATACTCCCTTTGCAAATTGCGACCGAGAAGCAAGTTGAACTTTTGATCGGTCCCTCCAAGTTCTACATCTGCTTCGAGCGCGACTGAATCGTAAGCTTGTGTCAGTGGATAGAGTAATTCGTGCAAGGCGATCGGGCGTTCTTCAGCGAGGCGCTTGGCGAAGTCATCGCGCTCCAAAATCTGTCTGACGGTGACATGCGCGGCAAGTCGGATAAAACCGTCGGAGCCAAGTTTGTCCATCCACTCGGAATTAAAACGTATCTCGGTCTTGTCGGGATCAAGTAACTTGAAAATCTGTCGCTTGTAAGTTTCGGCGTTCCGGTTGATCTCTTCGCGCGTGAGCTGCGGGCGAGTCATCGTTTTCCCGGAAGGGTCACCAATCAGGCCCGTGAAGTCACCGATCAAAAAAATCGCCGTATGACCCAGCTCTTGAAACGCGCGCAATTTCCGTATTACTACCGTATGACCCAGATGAATATCCGGCGCTGTGGGATCGGCTCCAAGTTTTACACGAAGCGGCTTGCCGGTCTTCGCAGATTTCTGCAGCTTGGCCCGCAACTCTTCTTCACGGATGATTTCGACCGCGCCTTTGCGCAGGTATTGAACTTGTTCGTCAATCGTCATCGCATCATCGTAAATCGTGAAGCGTGAATCGTAAATAGGAAGACAAAGTTCGAATCACGATTGACGATCCAGGATCCAGTGACGAGAGAGTAGCGCATCTCCAAATGCTGCGCTATGCTCCTTTGCCAACTCTCCGGTCATCAAAATCAGACTGCAATGCAGTGCCGGCAGCGGCGCGCAGTTAGGGGGACAATGTCAGAGGCTGAAGCAGGCAAACAGAAAGGCACGCGTAGTCCTCTTGCGGGTGCGAAGTTGGCGTTCATCGGATGCGGCATAATGGCCGAAGCCATCATTGCGGGACTATTGAGAAAACAGCTCGTGACCGCCGAGCAAATTGTAGGCAGCCATCCGCGAGCCGAACGTCGCGAAGAACTCTACGCCAAGTATGCAGTCCAGATGTTTGAAAGTAATCGCGAAGCGGCGCTCGCGGGCCATCCAACCGAACGCTCGACCGACGGACCGCGCGCCGGATCACTGGTGATCCTGGCCGTTAAGCCACAGCGTCTGACTACGGTGTTGCAGGAATTGAAAGGTGCAATCCATCCCGATCAACTGATTGTTTCAATTGTGGCCGGAGCCCGCAGCGATACCATCGCGGGCGAGCTGCTTCATCCAGCAATTGTGCGCACGATGCCAAATACTCCGGCCCAGATTGGACAGGGGATGACCGCCTGGACCGCGACCCCGACCGTCAGCGAGTCGCAGCAACTTGAGGTTTGCGCGATGCTTGAAGCGCTTGGCAAAGCGATACGAGTCGAGAACGAGAGACAGATCGACATGGCTACAGCGTTGAGTGCTACCGGCCCCACCTACATTTTTATGGTTATGGAGGCGCTGGTTGA
>JALYTI010000536.1 GCA_030854375.1 Acidobacteriota bacterium
GTCGACATGTATCGTGACGTTGTCGCGAGTGATGACGGGTTGTGGAGGCAGGTCGATATACTGCTCACGCAAATCGATCGAAGTTATTCCCGGTCGAGTGTTAGTCCAATAGACCGCGCGCGGCCGATCCAAAAACGGTATGAGTATATTCAGGCCGCTGTTCGCGACCTTGTCGAATTTACCGAGCCGCTCGACCAGCATTACGGTTGCCTGGGGAACGATTCTGATGGTTTTTATTGCGATGACCAGCAGCACGATCGCCAGAAAACCAAAAAGAACAAGGGCCAGGATTGTAGAAAGGGGATCCATAAACAACTCCTCGGCGGATGTAATCGCACTCTTGAACGAAAGCTTTGAGCTAAAAACTATATCGGATCGCCGACTGTCCCACAAACTTTAGTTGTGCGGCAAACCTCAAGATGATCTTGTGTGTCAGGCCAGTCAACAGCCTGCGGTTACTCTTTCAGTGTTTTCCCCAGTGGTCAAAAATCGGCGGTGCGTGCCAACCTCCCAACGCGTCCTCAATAATCGCCGCGGCAGCGAGAACGATTTCCTCTTCAAACGGCCGACCAATGATTTGAATACCGATGGGGAGACCAGATTTAGTGCGACTCGCAGGAATCGTCACCACAGGAAGATCGAAAACGTTGAAAGTCTGCGAATAACTGAAGGCGCGAAACGTACTCATCGTGCGGTCCCCAACCGTCACTTTGTGCGTGCCATGTTGGTAAGCGGCGGTCGCGCCGACGGGAGCGAGGATCAAAGGAGTGTCTTGCATCCATTCGATAAGCCGGTCGCGCAGACGGTCCCGATCCAACCAAGAGCCGATATAGTCGTCGACCGAAGCGCGATCCGCTTCATCCGCTGTTGCTAATCTCCAGCGCACAAATTCACCACCCTTGTCCTCGTGGCCCGCATAAATATTTCGAAGCTGGACGACGGATGCGCGCGAAAAAAGCTTTAGCCAGAGATCATGGCCGCGCTCAACGCCGGGTGGCCGGGTTTCTTCTATTGTTAAGCCGGCATCGCGCAGCACCCGTGCCGCAGTCTCTACCGCAACGCGTGTTTCTTCCGTGACGGGAGAAACTTCATCGTCCGTGTACCAGGCTACTGGATGTCCGTTCATCACGTTCCGGAGCGCACGACGTTCCTCGAAAATGTCTGCTCGCAGGTCTGCAAATGGGCGCGGCGCTCCGGTCGTTATTAGAGCGTTGAAAAGCACATGAAGATCATTCACCGACCGCGCCATTGGCCCAACCGCGGCGCCAAGCGAATATGGGCCGATAGCGGGCGGAAATTGGCCCGCACCCGGCACTCGGGCCACACTCGGCTTCAAGCCCGCGATGCCGCAGAAGTGAGACGGAATTCGAATCGAGCCCGCCAGGTCGCTGCCAATTCCGCACGTCGACATTCCGGAAGAGATTGCCGCCGCTTCACCACCACTCGATCCGCCCGGAGTCAGTGATAAGTCATGCGGGTTGTTAGTACGGCCGAACACTGGATTGTCGGCGGTGTAATCCATGGCCATCTCGGCCGGATTCGTTTTTCCCAGAATGATCGCGCCGGCGGCTTTTAGGCGAGCGACTGCGGGAGCATCATGTTTGGGAATGAACTGTGCTCGCATGGCCGAGCCGCTGGTTGTACGTAAGCCCGCGGTTTCGATCGTGTCCTTAATCGTGATGGGCACGCCATGAAGGGGACCAAGAACTTTTTCGCGGATCACGGCACCTTCGGCTTCTCGCGCCTTCTCCATGACATCCGGGGCAATCGAAACGATCGCGTTTAGTTTGGGATTCAGAAGCTCAATGCGACTCAGGCATGACTCGACAACCTCAACCGGCGAAAGCTTTCGGGTCCGGATTAGTTCAGCCAGTCGAATTGCGGAATCTGCTTTCAGTTCAGTCATTATTGCAAACTCACAGTGAGGTCAATCCCCCGCTATTCATCTTGTCGTGTCCTAATTTCAGCCTTCTCTGTGAAAGCTTCGTGTTCTCTGTGTCTCTGTGGTGGGTTAACTGTTAAGCAAGCGATCACCACAGAGACACAGAGAATTTCAAAATTAGGGCACCACCTATTCGTCTCGAAAAGTTTCTGCGGCTAAGCCACAAATACTCCGTCTCTCTTTGACGCGTTTTGCTTTTCTTCGGGTTCTCAATATAATTTCCTTGTTCTGGAAAATCTCAATCACAACTGGCCTGGGTTTGGATCATTGGCTATAGCTCTTATGGTCAGCGCCGAAGGAGCGCGTGCTTGACAATTCATTTGAGCAGGACTTTTGTCTTGCGCAAACTTCATCAGTTGTCCGGCATTGTGCCGCTTGGAGTCTTCTTATTGGAGCATTTCTACACAAACTCCAAGGCGCTCACCGGCCCAACAGACTTCAATAATGCGGTTAGAGACTTACAGTCCATTCCTTATATCCTCTTCGTCGAAATTGGTGGAATCTTTATACCGCTCATCTATCACGCCGTCTATGGTCTTGTAATCACCATCGAGGCACGGCCGAATAACCTGGCCTACCCGTACCCAAGAAATTGGTTTTACCTAATTCAACGAATCACCGGCGTCATTCTGTTTTTTTTCATCACATTTCACGTTCTAAATTTCCGGTTCGGCTTAATCCCTGGACTCAACACTCGGTCGGTGGCAACGCATAGCGATCTGGCTTTTAGTATCGTTCAAAGCGAATTTCTAAATCCTGCCATCTTCATAATCTATCTAATTGGCATTACCGCGACAGTATGGCACCTCGCGAACGGGATTTGG
>JALYTI010000081.1:0-321 GCA_030854375.1 Acidobacteriota bacterium
TTTATGAAGAGCTGGGTGTGATACGCGCCCACGAGACTATGAAGGCCGCCCGGATTCAGGGATCCGAGCCTTACTTTCTCGGACTAAAAGATTTTGGATTTTCCAAATCGGCGGATGAAGCATTCCGCGTGTGGGGCCACGATGAAGCACTGCGCCGCATGGTGTTGAAAATTCGAGAGCTGCGGCCGGATGTAATTATCACGAATCACGATACGACCACGGGCCACGGACATCATCAAGCCACCGGACGGCTGATAATCGAAGCTTTTGGCGTCGCGGCCGATCCGACACGCTTCCCCGAGCAACTGGACGCACTGAAAC
>JALYTI010000081.1:331-7863 GCA_030854375.1 Acidobacteriota bacterium
CGATTGTTTGTGCGAATCTTCTCCGCAAGTCAAAGTACGAACAAGCCTGTAAGCGGAAGCATTATCGCAATCGATCCGAACGAGATCGACTCAGTTCGCGGTGTTAGTTACGCCGCGCAATCCCTGGCCGCGCTTCAACAACACGCTACGCAGGGACCATGGCCCAAATCAATCGAAGAGTGGATAAAGGCACGAGGCATTGGAAACGGTAAGCTGCCTTCGGTTCGTTACCTCCTCGTGCGTGAAGCGTCGCCGGCTCAACCACTTCCCGACTCCGCGGTAACTTTGCTGGATGGATTGAAGATGCCCGCGTCACTCTCGACCAAACTAGTGCCGCCGGCGATTGATACACATCCGCTTACCGAGTTTCTGGACCAACCGGACCGAGTGCTCGAGACGCTGATTAAATGGCGCGTGAGTAATCCTTCTTCGGAAACCTCTTCTGATGATCTTCAGCGATTTAATCTGATGGAGACCAGGTTCAACAGAGCTATCGCAGTTGCTTCCGGCGTGACTATCTCAATTACTCCTCGTTCCACCGTTTTCGTGCCGCGTCTGAACACAACATTTTCAGTCACTCTCGCCAACGCCGGCGATAGGGGAGTGCATGTGAACCAGGTGAGATTTAGTGGTTGGGGCGACGACCTGCCTGCTATGCAGGCAGCCGATCTGCTGCTGCCTGATACCGAAACCATTGGTACCGTAAGTGTAAACACGCCGGCGAACGTTCCTTACACCGTACCTAAGGAAGAGCACCTTTACAATGATCTGTTTCTCGGCAAGCGCATCGAGGCTCGCGCGGAATTAGAGATTGACGGTGCAAAGTTTTTGGTGAGTGCTCAGGAGAATTTTGACGTTGCGCCCGCGGTGACAATCAATAAGGTGTCGCCATCACCCTGCGTTCGAACGCTGGAAACTCTGGGCCAATGCAAAGTACTTAAGGTCACCTTGACGAATAATGTGCCGGCTCCGTTTCGCGGAACAATTAAAGTCAGCTTAGCTAACAGTGCTGGCCGTATTTCTGCCGAGACCGACTATAAAATTGTGTTGGCTCCCCTCGAGACACGCGAGCAAACACTGTTGGCCAGCAATGGTGTCTTAGATCGGCGAGGTCTCAGCGCTCTGAAGAAGTCAGGGTTCATCGCCCTCTCAATATACCCCCTCAATTCCAGCGCACTGATTACAGCGGTTCCGGTCGTGTTTAGCGCTGCACGGGTGGTTCCAGATTTATTGGTTGGCTACGTTGTCAGCTTTGATCAAACGCTTGAACGATCACTCGCGGCCCTGGGTGTTGAGTCCAAAGCGCTGACTGTAAACGATATTCAAAACGCTGACCTCTCGATCTACAAAACGATCATCATCGACAACCGCGGCTATGAAGCGCATCCGGAATTGATCGCGGCGAATTCACGTTTGTTGGACTTCGTTCGCACGGGTGGGACATTGATTGTGTTTTATCACAAGCCTAATGAGTGGAATCCTGACGAAAAGAAGAATCGTCCGCAACTAGCGCCATATCCAATAGTGGTCGGAGACGATCGCGTCACCGACGAAGGCGCGCGCATCAATTTTCTCCAGCCGCGTCATCCAGTGTTAAATTTTCCCAACCGGATTGGACAGGCTGATTTCAAGGATTGGATCCAGGAGCGCGGGCTTAACTATCCGAAGGAGTGGGATCCGCACTTTAGCGCGCTCTTCTCCACTAACGATTCTGGTGAGGCTCCGCTGCGCGGAGGCTTGCTTGTAGCACGGTATGGCAAGGGAAACTATATTTACACAAGCATGGTCTGGTACAGACAACTGCGGGCCGGAGTGCCGGGAGCTTACCGTATGTTTGCCAATATGATTAGCTACGGGCACAAATAGAACGAAAAAACAGCAAAAGAATAAGGATAAAGAAGGTTACCTTAACTCTTTTTTGGATGCTTCAAATTCCAGGACACATCGATAACGCAGCATAGGGTCCCCGCCTTGGGATCATAAAACTTCCATGAGAGCTAAACTTCCCGCCCCCGTTCCAACCGAAGACCGGTCGGCAATTTGGTGGCTTCGCTGGGTTCCGACAGTCGTTCTCACTCTACTCGTCCTCTATTTTCTGTACGTCATCGGGAGCGTCGCCCTGATTCCCGTGCTCGCGTCGTTCGCCCTAGCCTATCTCCTAAACCCTGTCGTCAGCCAGGGAGAAAAGTATGGGCTTTCGCGTCCCATCGCGGCCGCCCTCGCTCTGCTGCTAGTCACGCTCGCGGTAGTCGCTTTCCTTGCGTTTATCATTCCAGATCTGTGGGAGCAAAGCACTAACGCCGTGCAGAAGATCTTGCGCAATTTCACACCGGAAAACGCCGCACGTCAGCGTGAAACATTACGACGTTACTCGCCTGCCCTCGATCGCATGGGCGGTCGCCGGATCGAACAGTTCCTGCGCAACCCTGCCGAAGCGATAGGCTCCCCCGGTCTTCTCGCGGCGGGCGGTCTTTCAAGTTTCCTCTCAACGGCCGTCGCCTCCCTGGACCTGCTTATAGTGCCCTTCTTCGTTTTCTACATCTTGATAGACTTCGGTACGTGGCGAGATTCGATGGAAGATTTGATTCCGCCCCGCTTTCGCGACACCTTCAGTCGGCTCTTTGATGAGGTGGGACGCATCCTCGCGGCCTACGTTCGAGGGCAGCTTCTCATCGCGCTTTGTATGGCCGTTTTATACGCTATCGGCTTTTTCGCCCTCGGAGTTCCGGCATGGGCCGGGCTTGCCGCTTTGGCGGGACTTCTGAACGCCATTCCCTATGTCGGCACGATCCTGGGTCTCGGACTCGCTGGCGCCTTCACGCTCGCCGATGGGGGCGGGCTCTGGCGTATCGCCGGGATCGTCGGCGTGTTTGTGATTGTCCAAAGTATCGAAGGCTACATTCTGACGCCGCGTATTCTCGGCAAGCGTCTGAGCTTGCATCCGATGGCGGTGTTTCTTGGTTTATTGATCGGAGGGAAGCTCTTCGGCCTGCTCGGCGTCATCCTCGCAGTGCCCACGATTGCTGTCGCCAAAGTCTTCTTGAAGTTTCTCCGAGAACTTTACACGGGGTCATATTTTTATCACGCGGGTGACATCAGCGCAGCCGAAGCGCCAAGTCCGGTTCTGGAGGAACGTCTGGCTGACGCTGCTGAAACGGTGCTTGCTGAACAGGTCGGGTCTGAGAGCGGGGAGGAACTTCTCGCGACGGATAAAGAGGATGACGATGCAATCGCGCGTGAGGATCGAAGTTAGGCGATTCGCGGAGCCCGGGAGAGGCGCGCACACCGAGGTGTGAGAGATATGAAGTGCAAACCTAAAAGGCTTCTGCCTCTTGCTCAACAGCCGACTCACCCTCAAGCTTAACTTGCGCGCGCTCAAGGAACGTCTTAATCATTTCACCCACGCGCTTTTGCATTTCTGAGCTAATCGCTCCTTCACCAACTAAAGCGGCGAGGCGATGCAAGTCTCTGGCGTGCGGCCTTCGCAGTTCCACGTGCTGTGCGATCTTTATTAGAACCTTGTGACCACGCTCTTCGAACGCTGCGGCGTAGCGGAGGTAGTTTTTCATTTCTGACCGCGCCGGCGACCATTCCAATCGCTCCGGTCGATCCTCGGTCTTTTGGACCGCAAAACTCGCATGCACTGCGCCTATCACGGGAACATCGGCGCGAACTGCCCAGCGCATGATGCCTCCAGCCTCTTTGCGAATCCCCTCGATGCCCGGCATCAAATCGGCAAAATTTCGCATCTCCCCGAAAAACTCACGGGCGCGGGCTAAAGTCGTTTTCAGTTCCAGCTGACCGGTATATGAAGCCTTAATTCGAAACATTTACTGCCCCCTACTCGTCCTTAAACATCTGGATGCCCTGGTGGGGCTTTTCGTTGCAACGCTTTCCATTGCAAACAACAAAGCCTAACGATAACTTACACGATTGACTGGTTTACGTAAACATACATTTCAGTTGCGAAGGGATTGCCGTGAATACCGATCGAAGATGCCCCAGGTGTGGAGAAGAACCGCTGCGAACGTGGGCAGAACTTAGCGATGAAGAGCGGGAAGTGGTGAAACGTTTACCGGGGTCTGTCGATTCTCCGGCTGCAAAGCGTCAGGCAATGCACCGATGGTGCACCCGCTGCTGGTATGAAACTAAAGACGAGAGCGAAAGCTTTGCATGAAACCTAGTTGGCTTCTTAGCGGCTCTGCCGCTCCCGTTGCGGAAAGCCTCCGGCTTTCCGTCAGTCCTACTAAGTCCCCGAGGCTATGCCTCCCTTTGAGGCGCAGCCTCAGAGATCCAGACAGGCTGGCCGGAAAGGCGAAGCCTTTCCGCAAGGAGGGCGGCACAGCCGTACTTTCCAAATTGAATTCCTGCGCACGTTGAGCCTAAATATGGTCACCGGGCAATGATGCGCTCGTAAGCCTGCCGGATCCCCTGCATTCGCTCAGTCAATGTCTGGCCAAGGTCTTCAGCCGTTTCGAAATCCAGCTTCCTCGCAATCTCCTTGTACGCCGGGTGCTCTGCTGACGGCAGTGCTGCGACTTTGCCCATGATGAGGCGAAGATAATGATCAACGGAGCGAAGAAGCTCGTAACCATTGCTAAGCGCCTCATAATCGCGGTAGTCCAGGGCACCCGTTGCTTCCAGGCGGTCCAAAGTTGAGCTGGTTGAGCGGTCGTCACCTTCATCCGCCACATCGGCTCTAAGCTGGAGATAACGCGTCGCGAAATAGACGTCCAGCATCCCTCCGGCGGAAAACTTTATATCGACCCCACTTTGACGGCGCCGCTTTCCCCTCTCTCTTTCAAGTCGCTCACGGACGCGCTGCGTTTCCTGCTTCAATTCGGCGGAATCGATTTCACGGGCCTTTTCATGAATTGCATGTCTGGCGTGTGTTTCGATCATTCTGCCGAGTTCCAGATCGCCCGCGACGGCTCGCAGCTTGACGTACGCGAGCCATTCCCAGATTGCACTGCGCTGTCTCACGTAGTCGAGAAAACTTTCTGAACTCGTAACCAGCGGACCATTCTTTCCATCCGGCCGGAGACGCAGGTCAACTCGATATAGGTAGCCCTCGCGAGTCACACTCGAAAGCGCGGCGATCATTATCTCGGCCAGGCGAGCGTAGGCCTGGTCCTGTGTTAGCGATGCGACCGGCGACGAGACGAGAGAATCGTAGATCAGAGTTATATCGAGGTCGGAGCCATAATCGACTCCGCCGCTGGCCAGTCGACCAAGCGCCAGGATCGCGATTCGCGGATCGGTTTTCAAACGTCCATAGCGTCGTACCATTTCACGCCGTGCCACCACGTAGGCAACATTGATGCTGGCAACCGCGAGTTCAGTCTGAAGCTGATTAGACGCCAAAATCGAAATCTCCTGTGCTGCGTCCTGCGCGCCAATTTCAATAAGCAACTTTGACCACTCTCGACGCAATGCAGAGAGTTCCGCGGAAAAGCTTTTCTCTCCCTCGACACTTGCGCGAAGCTGCAGCCGAAAGTCCCTGCGCCGTGACCGCGTCTTCTCCGTTCCGAGCGAACCAATCAACCCTGGATTGCCGGCCAGCATTTCACCGAAGAATTCGGACGCGCCGCAAAGGCGAACGAGCGCAGCCAAATTATTTTCAGAGACTTCAAAGGGTCCGTCAGATTTCTCAAGCGAGGCGGCCACACGGGAGGCCAGGATGATTCCACGGTGCGGATTCGACGACGCTTGCGCTGCTTCCCGAAGCAGATGAGCCAGCGATTCCACTCTGGACGATTCCGTCCCGACCTCTGGATGTAAGTGGGAAAGGAACATTCTGGCTGAAGCATTCAACAGTCGGGACTCATCGCCCGCCGGCCCATGCTCATCCTTCTCAGCAGGCAAAGGTTCCTTAACCCTGCGCTTTGTTACATCCCCAACGACCTCTGCGAAGACGCGGTCATACGCGCTCCGAACATTCGTAGTGTGTAACTTCAGCGCATCGTCAAAGTCATTAAGCGCGTTCGCGCCCAAAAAGCCCATCCGCCTCGCAACTAAGGTCCGCTGCAGCGAAGCAGGAGGCACGGCATGAGTTTGCAGTCCATGCTCCATCTGCAGTCGATGCTCGAGCGTGCGTAGGAAGGTATAGGCGTCTGACAAGTCCGAACGCTCCTGTTCGGAAATAAGATTTCGATCAGCGAGTCGCCCGAGACTGATCACTGTATGTGTGACGCGAAGCCATTCGTCCAATCCCCCGTGCGCTAACTGCAAAGCCTGGGCTATGAATTCGATCTCTCTGATTCCACCTCGCTGAAGTTTCACATTAAAGCCGTCGGTACTGCGTTCGATGTGACGGTCGATCTTTTGCTTTGCCAAACGCACACTGGCGAGAGCGTCTTTGATAGAAACCTCGGGTCGGTAGATGTAGGGTTGCACCGCGCCGGCAAATCGGGAAAACAGTGAATTCGAACCTGCTGCAGCACGGCTTCGAATTAAGGCTTGAAGTTCCCATGCCTGGGCCGAGTTGCCGTAGTACTTAAGAGCTTCATCGAGAGAACAAGCGAGCGCGCCATCGCGCCCGTGAGGCCGCAGACGCAAATCGACACGATACGCGGCTCCCTCACCTGCCGGTTGGCCCACTAATTTCGTGATGGTTTCCGAGAGTTTGATGAAATATTCGCGGTTGCTTAGCTTGCCACGCTCGACCGAACCGGCCGTTGTCCCCTCATCCGAGTAAATGAAGACCAGGTCAATATCCGAAGCATAGTTGAGCTCGCATGAGCCGAGTTTGCCGAGCGCGACCACACAGAATTCGGCAGGGGCGATTCGTCCTCGCTCATCATCGCGGAGTGGCACTCCGTATCGGTTGTCGAGATCTTGTTTAGCCAGGCTGAGAGCGTCATCCAGGATCGCATCGGCAAGGTTCGATAGCTCTTCGGTGGTTTCAACAAGGGTGTGGGCTCGCCTGACATCGTGCAAGTAAATGCGCAACAACTCGCGGCGGCGGAAGCGCGCAAACAAGACTTGAGAACTCAGGGATGAGTTTGTCAGCGCAAAGCGCGCGAGGGATTCCTTTAGTTGTTCGCGAGTTCGCACCCGGGCATCAGCGCGTTCGCGCATGAGCCACGATACGTAGTCGGGATTCTGTTCCAGAGTCGTGGCGAGGAGTGGGCTCCAGGCAGCCAACGCCAAAGCGTCGGAAAGTAAGGCGGGGTCGCGACCTAATTTTTGAAATGCACGAGGTTGTTCCTGTTCTAAACGTTCTAAGAAAAGCCGAGCGCCTTTCTCGTCGGGCAGGTCTCGAACTAGCGACTCAACTTTCGCATTGAGATTTTGCACGCGGACATCTTACGCGGTGGGTGAGGGCGTTATCCAATGTCCTCGCGTCGTCCAATGTCCATCGCATGTCCAACGTCCAACGTCCAACGTCCGATCAATGCCGGATGTCTAATGTCCAAGGGCATTCGAATAGTTCAGACTTCAGCCTTCAGGTTGTTCGTTGGGATGCATGGCAAGCTAAAGCTTGGATTCTAGAACTGCTGCATGGCATAGACATTGGACTTTGGACATTG
>JALYTI010000537.1 GCA_030854375.1 Acidobacteriota bacterium
GTTGGAAGTGTTTACCGCAATTGGCGAGGGAAGCACTACCACTCAGGAGATCGCAAAAAGATGCAAGGCGTCGGAACGTGGGACACGCATCCTCTGTGATTTTCTCTGCATAATGGGATTCCTGACTAAGGAAAACGGCCAATACGGGTTGACCGCAGACTCGGCGATATTTCTCGACAAGCGCTCGCCTGGATATTTGGGCGGGGGCGTGGAATTCTTTTTGTCGCCTACGCTCACCGACGGATTCAAGAACTTTGCGGATGCGGTCCGCAAAGGTGGCACAACTATGAAGGACGGAGGCACGGTTGCTCCTGAGCATCCAGTATGGGTGAAGTTCGCTCGCGCGATGGCACCGATGATGGCGCTACCGGCGCAGTTAATGGCAAAGCTCGTCGATCCGGCGGCAGATCGAAAACTGAAGATTCTGGACATCGCTGCCGGTCACGGGCTTTATGGAATCGCGTTTGCTAAGAAGAACCCGCAAGCCAATATCGTGGCTCTTGATTGGCCCAGCGTGCTGGAGGTTGCAAAAGAGAATGCGCGTGAGGCCGGTGTCGCTGATAGATATTCAACTATCGAGGGAAGCGCTTTCGATGTTGATTACGGCTCGGGCTACGATCTTATTCTACTAACAAACTTCCTCCATCACTTCGATGCGCCAACAAATGAAGCCCTCCTGCGGAAGGTTCATGCCGCTCTCGGCGAAGGCGGGCGGGCGATAACACTTGAGTTTGTGCCTAATGAAGATCGGATCTCGCCTCCGGATGCAGCTGCTTTCAGCGTCATGATGCTGGGCAGCACACCGAGCGGCGATGCGTACATTTTTCCGGAGCTGGAACGAATGTTTGCTAACGCCGGTTTTACTCGCAGCGAGATTCACCAGCTGCCGCCTTCAATCGAACAGGTTGTGATCTCCCACAAGTAACGCGAACGACTTCAAATCTTCGGCGTGCGAGCCTGTATGGTGTGGACTACGCCGCCCGTCTCATGCACTTTTGCGGTAACGAAGTGCGGACCTGTTCTGGAAACCAGTCCCCAGAAAAAAGTGGTTTGTCCTGCACCAGGCCTGCCGCCACCGCAGACCGGTGAAGTGAACTTGAACGTGATTTTATTCCCCACCTTATTTGCTGAGGCAATACCAATGGTTCCCATGCCGCCGCTGGTTATCACGAATACCTGATCGCCCCTTCTACCATCGCCGTTGTAGTCGAGCGTGCTGACGACGGGACCGAAATCGAAGCTGACCCAATCAACGCAGGCGATTGCCGTCAGACCAACCGCGTTGCGCAAATCAAGTCGATACTCGTAAGCAAACAGCCCCGCCGCGGGTGAGCCCGGCTTGCCGTTAAATGTGCGCGACTGAAAGAAACCGGTGCCACCCGTGCTGAGCGCTACATTGTCGGTGGTGTCGTTTACCACATTGGTGCACGGCGGATTGAAGACGCAATTGATGGCCGGCGCGCCAACTTTCACGATCTTCAGCGGCACAGCGTGAGCAATTGATCCAGCCAGCGATACGACAACCACAGCCGCGAGTGAGCGGCCCCAGCATCCCGCCTTAAGTGCAAATATTCTCATTACATCTCTCCTTTGTTAGTCACGAGGAAGGCGAGGTGCCTTGCCCTCCTTAGCCTTACTCAGTTTCTTAGCCAGGCTTCTGATTGGAAAGCACTGTGGCAATAGTCTTCAGGAGCACATCGCCACTGAAAGGTTTTGAAACATAGGCGCTGAAGCCGGCCGCGAGAGCCTGGACGCGATCCAGGTCGGCGTGCGCCGTAACAGCCATGCAAGGAATCGTTCTGGTCCGCTGATCAGCCCTCAGTTCGCGAAATACGCCCCAACCATCCAACACCGGCATTGATAGGTCGATCACAACCAGATCCGGACGCTGCTCGCGGGCAATTGCCACACATTCGATTCCGTCTTTCGCTTCGCGCACCTCATATCCAGCTCCCAAAAGCAAAAGCTGCAAAAGCTCGCGGTTGTCGTCGTGATCGTCGGCAATTAAAATGGTAGTAGCCATTAGGGTGCGTGAGTTGGCGCTACACTGGGGGACTTATAGCTTAGGCCCGAAGAGGTGTCAATGAGACTTTCAGAAACCATTTCTTGACTGACCGATTCCCGCACGTCCATAATCGCGGAAGAGACGCATTGCCCCGAAAGTCTCAGCAACGAGCGTTCTATCGAGCTAGGATTCTCACCTGGGAACGCGCATATATAAAAAGATCCTTCAACGGAGGACTAAACTGTGGTCAGCGGACAACTGGAAGACAGCTTGCGCCATGAGATAGAAAGTTATATCGAAGGCCGTCTGAGCGGAATCAAACAAGAGATTGCCGCGCTGCAAAGCCAGCTTAATGAGTCGCTTAGCCGGCTCATGGACCGGCAGAGCGAAGTTCAATTGGATGGAAGCGTCGCATCATCCATTCTGGAACACCTGCGCGCGGCGCACGAAGAAGGCATAGACTTCGCCGCTTCTGAATCGTCACGCGCGAAAGCTTCAAGCGATATGGCCATCGTCAAGGCGGCCATTTCTGAAATAGAAGAACAACAATCGCAAGCAGACATTTTGAAAATCCTCATTCACCGCGCGGCTGCATTTGCGCCACGGGTGGCTTTCTTTGTGATCAAAGGCGGTCAGAGTATTGGTTGGCGTGCGCGAGGATTTCAGGGCACGGTTGGGGACAACGTCATTCAGGAAATATCTTTCCCCGTTGCGGCCGATACCGCGGTTGGCAACGC
>JALYTI010000082.1 GCA_030854375.1 Acidobacteriota bacterium
CGATGCCGTGCTCAGTGCTATTGACGAAGCTCAGAAGGTTAGACCGCGTAAGGGCAGCAGATAATCAGCCCATGAGGACGTTTTAGCATGGAGTAAGGCCATACGTGTTGAAGATGCGATGCTTCCCGGCAGGCCCGAATGGGCCGAAAGTTAATAGCCACGCCCGTGAGGGCGTGGATGCATTGAGTTAACGCGTGAGCGCCGAAGGTGCGACACTTCCGTTCAAGTCCAAAGGTAGCGCTCATCATACTTAATCTCATGCTTTTTAAGCAGAGTAATTAATTCCTGTTTGAAGGTCCGCTTTCCATGATGCTTTTCCTGATTGCTAATATATTTGACAACATTTCTCTCTGCCGATTTGCTCACGCTGAAGGCACCATAACCTTCTTGCCAAGCGAACTTTCGGAGAGGTGAGAAAGATTCATGAATCCAACGCGAAGAGTTGGCCTTTACGGCGTTCACAAAATCAGCAATGCTTATTGTTGACGGCATTGACGCAAATAAGTGAATGTGGTCAAACATTCCGCCGGCAGAAATTAATTTGGCATTCTTGTTGTTCATTATTCCGCCAATGTACGAGTAGAGATCATCTCGTATGTCGCGGTCTATCCACGGCTCTCGTCCGGCGGTGCTCCATGTAAAGTGGACTAGCAAGCTGAGATATTTTCCGGCCATTGTCAGGCCTCCTTTGAGTGGTCGCCCCTTCGGGGCTTTAGAACCGAGACTAACACTTGATCCATGCTCTCGGAGACTGGGCTAATGACTGTGGCCGTCTGGCCCATAGCAAATTTCCTTTCTAGGTCTGTCGGTACAACCGTCGGCGATCTGAGCCTATTCAGAAGTGTCGCACCTTCGGTGCTAATGCTATGGAATGCATACCACGCCCTAACGGGCGTGGCTATTAACTGTCGGCCCATTCGGGCCTGCTCTCGAATATGCCGGTCGATGAGGCCATTCTTATTTCGGTATTTCTTATCCGAACTGATAAAATTTGGCTTTCCACAAGGAGATTTAGAATGGCCGAAACAATCAAGTGCAAACACTGTGGTGAGAAGCGTCCAGCCATAGGATTTGCTCCCTTTCCAAATGAGCTCGGACAGAGAATCGCCACGGAGATTTGTCAGCCCTGCTGGAGTGGCTGGCTGCAGAAGCAGACCCAGATCATCAATCATTACGGCCTGGATCTGACCAGCCCAGACGCTCAAAACTTTCTCTTCGACAACATCAAGGGGTTCCTCTTTGGAGAAGTGCAGCAAGCAGCCGAGATAGACACATCGAAAGAAGGCACGGTGAAGTGGTAAAGACTTTTTTGGCATGAAAACGGGAGAGGGATGACTGGGAATGCACATTCCAACGATCTTTTCCCGCATCTTGAGCTTCGCTCTTTTACCCTCTCTATTCCTATTGTGACTTGGCTCAGCGCTTGCTTCGTAATTATTGACTTGGCCTGATCCCGGATTCTGACCCGCGAAACTGATTTATCACCCCCAAACTGAAGCCTCCAGCGAGGGCTATCGCGCCCGCACTGGCGGGTTTTGATTCGGACGTATGTTTTCCGAACTATTGCTTATCACTATCGATGCATAACAGGAGGTCTCAAATGAGATTCAAACTCGCAGGAATAATTGCCGTGGCGACCCTGGCGCTTTCGTTTGCCGGATGTAATCCGACCACTAACGACAACGCAAATGCCCCGGCCAACGCTAACTCAAATGCGGTTGTGACGAAGAATGCAAACGCTAACGCCAACACCAATACAAGACGGGCTCCTACCCGCGAAGAGTATGAAAAGAATAAGCAAACCTACGCGGAGGAGGCTAAAAGCCTGGGACGCAAGGTTGGTACAGGCCTCGACGATGGCTGGCTGTGGACCAAAACGCGATTTGATTTGGCTGCGGCTGACGACTTGAAAGATTCAACTATCAATGTTGATGTCCAGAATGGAGTTGTCACTTTAAGTGGATCAGTGGACAACGCTGCACAAAAGGCCAAGGCAGACGCCATCGCCAAAGCAGTTTCAGGGGTCAAAAACGTCAAAAACCTACTGACGGTGACATCAAAGAATTCGAATGCTGCCGCCAACAGCAACCAGAAGAAGACTTCGCCAAAGAACTACTAAAATCCCATCGAATCCGAGAAACGGGCGAGGCGTTCGTTAGCCGCGCCCGTCCTCGTCTAATCTCAGATAGCATGCGGTGAAACACAACGCTGCGATCACGCGTAACAGTCTGGAAATCTGTGCGTGGCGGTTTACTGTCATCCCTGTTCTACGCTAAGCTTTCGCATTCTTTCATTGCAGAAGTCAGCCGTTGTTCCCTGCTGTCCCGTGTAGACCCCAGACACGCCGGATTTGAACAACTCAAAACATCAAGCAGAAACGATTTCGTTCGGGAGGAACCTTACTTTGCTCAATCGAAAGTTAATTAATCGCTGCATAGTTAATCCTGCGTTCTGCATCGCAATTTTCGTTGCGTTGCTGTCGGCGGCGATAACCAACGCCGATGCGCAGACAAAGCTCTTGCGCTTTCCCGACATCAGCGGGGACAAAGTGGTCTTCACTTACGGTGGTGATCTGTGGACCGCGCCGGCATCGGGCGGGTCCGCTATTCGTCTAACTTCACATCCTGGAATTGAAGTTTTTGGTAAGTTTTCTCCTGACGGGAAGTGGATTGCCTTTACCGGCCAATACGATGGTGATGAACAAGTGTATGTGGTTTCCGCGACGGGTGGCGTTCCGCGACAGTTGACTTTCTATCCTGCGAAGGGACCCCTGGCGCCGCGCTGGGGCTGGGACAATCAGGTATACGGATGGAGTAAAGACGGACAACGAATATTTTTTCGTTCGCTCCGCGACTCCTGGGCGTTGCCGCTGGCTCGCCTCTATTCAGTTTCCGTCGAAGCTGGTCCTACCGAACCGCTTCCAATGCCAGAAGCAGGCTCGGGCGATTTTTCGCCTGGTGCGGCTCAGATGGTTTACTCACCGCAGTCGCGCGATTTCCGTTCCGAAAAACGTTACGGTGGTGGGCAAGCAAACAGTCTTTACATATTCGATCTCAAAAGTTATGCAACAAAAAAGATTACCGAGGGCCCGCGTCCCACGCGCGATCCAATGTGGATAGGCGACACCATCTACTTCAATTCCGATCGCGACGGACACTTTAATATCTATGCCTATGACACCGGAAACGGCAAGACTAATGAGGTGACCAATAACAAGTTGTGGGACGTACGCTGGCCCAGTTCAGACAATGAAGGTCGAATTGTTTATGAGCTCAATGGCGAACTCCAGATACTTGATACAAAAAACCGGAAGAGCAATGCTATCTCAATCACAGTACCCGACGAAGGACTGGGCCGTCGTCCCAGCCGTATCTCAGCGGCGAATCAAATCGAATCGGTGGGCCTAAGTCCCAAAGGTGAACGCGCACTCTTTGTTGCGCGTGGTGACATTTTTACCGCTCCTATCGAAAAAGGTCCGACCCGTAACCTAACGCATACTTCCGGCGCGCATGATAAATGGGCCTCCTGGTCACCGGATGGCAGCAGTATCGCTTTCATTTCCGACACTACCGGTGAAGAAGAGTTGTATGTCGTACCGCAGGACGGGTTAAAGCCCGCCGAGCAAATCACCCGCGGCGGCACGGCCATGCGTTACCAACCAGAGTGGGCGCCCGATGGCAAGCGCATCGCTTTTGGAGATAAAGACGGCAAGGTTTATGTCGTTATGCTTGCCGATCGCAGGACGATTGAAATCGCAGATTCTCCGCACACGCAGATTCGTGATTATGTATGGTCACCGCGCGGCAACTACCTGGCGTTCAGTTACCCTCCTGGAGATAACGGATACTCTGCAGTTTTTGTTTGGAGCGCAGCAGATGGAAAAGCTCGCCGGCTTACCGACGACATGTTTAATGCCACTAGTCCAGCTTGGGACCCGCAGGGCAACTACCTCTATTTCCTGAGCGACCGCGAGTTTGCGCCGCAAATTTCTCAAGTTGAGTTTAACTACGCTACGAACCGCACCTCGTATATCTATGCAATGGCGCTAAGAAAAGATGTTAAGCATCCCTTTCCGCCCGAAAGCGATGAGGTGACGGTCAGCAAGCCTGACGAGGCGCCGAAGCCCAAAGGAACACCGCCCGCTCAGGAGCCGGTGGATCCCGCCAAAGGCATCAACAAGGAACTGAATAAAGAACCTGCTCAGGAGCCCGAAAAAGAAAAAGAGAAACCCAGCGCCGCTACGCCGGCCGAAACTAAGCCTGAGGCTCCGAAACTTACAAATCTTGTGATCGATTTTGATGGAATCTCAAGTCGTGTCGCTCGAGTTCCGGTGGCAGCTGATAACTATGGCGGCCTGTCGGCAAAGTCGGGGCATTTGCTTTATGCGGTGGGGCCGCCCTTCTATTATGGCCGTCCGGGGGATCGACCGACCGTCCTCAAGATCTTTGCTTTCAAGGATCGCAAGGAGGCAACGCTAGCGGAAGATATTCGCGGCTATACGCTTTCGGAAGATGGCTCGAAGGTACTTGTAGCCCAGGGCCCGGGTTATAACCTCTACGATGCCACTCCGGCAGGCGACAAAACGAAGAAAGCGGTGTCGACGGCTGGACTATTTGTCGATCGCGTACCTGCGGAAGAGTGGAATCAAATCTTCAATGAAGTATGGCGACGTTATAGAGATTGGTTTTACGTTTCTAACATGCATGGCTACGACTGGGTCGCTTTACGCGAACAGTACAAGCCGCTGTTGCAGTATGTTTCCCACCGGTCGGACCTCAACTACGTGATCAGTGAGATGATTTCAGAGTTGACGATTCAGCACGCCTACATCGAGGGTGGGGATTTCCAGATTCCACCCCGTCCTCGCGCTGGTTTGCCCGGCGCGCGCTTTGAACTCGATAAGCAATCGGGCCGCTACCGTATTGCGAAGATCTTCGAAGGAGAAAACGAAGAAGACATTTACCGCTCGCCTCTCACGGAGATAGGCGTAAACATTAACGCCGGCGATTATGTGCTGGCTATCGACGGCGAGGAACTAAAAGGAAACGACGATCCCTACCGCCTGCTGCGGAACAAAGCGGATAACCCGGTATCGCTGACGGTCAATAAAACTCCGTCCTTCGACGGCGCTCGCATCGTCTCGTATCGTCCGATTACTGATGAAGGCAATCTGATTTATCTCAATTGGGTTAACCAAAATCGACGCAAGGTCGAGCAGGCGACCGGCGGACGCGTCGGTTACATTCACATTCCTGACATGGGAGCGGCCGGAATTCGGGAGTTTATCAAGTGGTATTACCCGCAGATACGCAAAGAAGGATTGGTGGTTGACGTTCGCGCTAATGGTGGCGGCAATGTGTCACGAATGCTCATTGAGCGGCTGCGGCGAAAATTATTAGCGGTCAACTATGCCCGCACGGATGACACTGCGAACACCTATCCCGATGCAGTGTTCATTGGTCCAATGGTGGCGCTGCTCGACGGGAATTCCGCGTCAGACGGCGATATCTTTCCTTATATGTTTCGCGAGGCAGGGTTAGGGCCGCTGATTGGCAAGCGCTCGTGGGGCGGTGTGGTCGGCATTCAAAGTCGCGGGCCATTAATCGATGGTGGCGCCGTGTTCGTACCGGGTTCCGGACTTGCTAGTAAAAATGGCGAGTGGATCATCGAAGGCTACGGCGTTGATCCCGACATTGAAGTTGACAACGATCCAAAGTCGGAGATTGAAGGACGCGATCCGCAGCTTGAGCGGGGCATTAGTGAAGTGATGGCGCGGCTCAAACAACCGGTGCGGTTACCAGGCAAGCCGGCTGGCCCCGTGAAGACAATTAAATAGAACGGCTCTTCTTCGCGACGAGCTGGAGTTCATCAAAACAATTATCGGCAGCACCCTTCCGAGTGCTGCCGTTATTTTTTTGGGAACCGTTAAGTACGAGCCTTGTGATAATCCCGCCGAGGTCTTTCGCCGCCAAAACATTTTCAAGTCCCAGATCGTGACTTCCTTTCAAGATGCAAAAGCCTTCGGACGTGTGCTGACTCAAATATTGTGTTACCTGTGGGTAAGATTCAAAAGCGCTGCCCTGGATTCGCAAAGGGGAGTCGAAAACCACGTCTTCCCAGTGGACCACCAGATCAGGTAGCCGCTGCTTGAGAGCATCTTCCGGCCGTTCGGCAGTTCTGATTATTTTGCTCACGAGTGGCTTTCCTTCGTGCGAGGTCAACGATCTCAGCCACTGCTCCAGGCGCCGGCAGGTCTCCTCATATCGCTCAACCGGGACGATTCCACGTGCTTCACGCCCGGCCAGGTTAATGCGAATACAACCCAGTTGTTCAGTGGGCAAACAGAAAGCCTGTGTATGTGCCCAGTCGTACAACGGCAACATTGTTGGTCGTGCTAATCGCACGACGGTAGATGGTTTGAATGATTTGTAGTAGAGGCCCCTCAAGACATTCGGCATGTAACGCTTTATCCCGCTCAACAGTGTTACCGCGCGCTCGGTCCAGGATTGGTTGTTCCAACTACCAAGTCGTGCCAAACCCGCTTCGCACAAAAGCGGCGCCAGGAAGGTTGGGACGCCACGCGCGGGCCGCATCCCATGAAGGGAGAAGACCAACACCGTGGCCTCCGCGCCGATTGCCTCAACCAGCTTTCCAATCTGGCGATCCAATTCCTGGTAGATATTTTTGAACGTCGGTTTGATAGAGCGGAGATTCTTGAAGCTACCGCCGCCGTAGAGTTCGTTGTCAGGTTCGACTGTATTCCACAAAAAATGTCCGGGAGCATGAGCCTCCGTAAAGACAATGACTGAAATATCAGGTCTCGTTTTTCTTAGTAGACGTTCCGCAAGACTTCCCCTACGCCTCACGACCTCCAAACTGGCTGAGATTAAGTTTTGTAGATTCACATAATCGTTTGGCCCTGAGGCATCGAGACGTCGATGTGCTAATGGGTGCGCACCGTTTTCCTCTTTAATCGCATCGGCTAGGCCAGGCGGACCGAATTGCATCCCGTCTTCAAGCAGGAGACAAGGACCCCATTCATTGATCTCGAACCCATCGGAAAGGCCGAGGAACGGCATGAAAGGGACTGCCATGATTCCGGACGTAATGCCTGCTTCAGCCAGCGGTTTCCAAAAAGGCGTTAAGTTGCGGCCAGTGAAACGGCTCAGATTCATTGTCGCCGGCTCCCAGCACCATTCGGCATAGATCCCATGAGCGGTGGGATCTTCGCCGGTCACAAAGCTTGGCCATACCGCACTACCTCCGATACCTGGAGACTCAATAGATATCCATTTGCCCTCCGCTACGAGTGCCTTTAGAGTCGGCAATTCATCCTGTTCGATCATCCTCCGGATAACCGTTGACTCGCCGGCATCAATGCCGATCGCCAGAACAGGCGCGCCGTTATTTCGACTCATGGGGTCTCTCCTCATCAATTGGGTACTGGTTCAGTGGCATTCTGAACTTTCATTCACACCGCGGCTTCAGCCCGGTGGCTACGAAGTGTGTTTAAAATCTCGGAACCGTTTTAACGGTTCAGAGAATGTGTTCAGCCCTGTTCACCGGGCTGAAGCGGCGGTGTGAATGAGAATTGAACCAAGACAGTTTGAATCATCCTCAAACTGAACCAGTACATCAATTGCCCTATCCGACCGCCCGAGAGCCCATGAAATATTCTAAGCCGCATTGCCCGTGACAAGGTGCGTGATGAGCAGGTGCATATTTTCGGCCGATAGAATTTCCTGTTCACCGAAATTCAAGGGCGCTTTCAAAATGCAAAAACCGTCATCCGAGT
>JALYTI010000083.1 GCA_030854375.1 Acidobacteriota bacterium
CCGGTGGGGCTAAGCCCCACTGACATCAGGCGGCAAAGCCGTGGAAGGCCGATATTCCGACAACAGAGTCTTCGTCACAGGTTCGTCGGTAAGAGTGGACCAGAACCCGGTGCTGCTGAGGCCGCTGGCCGGGGAAGTTCGGGCGTGAAATCCTCACCGGGATTGATGAACTGGTTTCGCTCAAACCGATACTGCTTGTCGTATAACTGCTTGTAACGTCCGTCCGCTGCCAGTAGCTCTTCATGAGTGCCGCGTTCGACGATCTCGCCGCCCTCCAGTACCAGAATTTGATCCGCGCTGCGAATCGTGGAGAGGCGGTGCGCGATCACAAATGTTGTACGACCACGACGCAGCGATTGCAGTCCATCCTGAATCATCGCTTCACTCTCGCTATCGAGGCTCGAAGTGGCCTCGTCCAGGATCAAAATCTTTGGATCTGCCAAAATCGCTCTTGCAATGGCCACGCGTTGCCGCTGACCGCCAGACAATTTCACGCCGCGCTCGCCGACCACGGTGTCATAGCCATCAGCAAAGCCGCTGATGAATTCCTCACAATGCGCGATGCGCCCCGCCTGGCTGATCTGCTCGCGTTTCGCGTGCGGGTGAGAGAAGCCGATGTTCTCCGCGATTGTCCCATCGAAAAGAAAGTTGTCCTGCAAGACCACGCCGAGTTGCCTGCGGTAATCTTTCAGGCGGACGTCGGCAAGGTCGAAGTTATCGACAGACACAGTACCGGAAAGCGGCCGGTTAAATGCCATGACCAAACTTATCAGCGTCGACTTGCCGGAGCCGCTCGATCCCACCAGCGCCGTTGTAGAACCAGCGGGCGCCTTGAAAGAAATGCGACGCAGCACCGGCGTATCGTCGTTGTATTCAAAGCTGACATCATCAAACGTCACCGCTCCGTCAATTTCAACCAGCGCGTCGCGGTCGGCTTCATCCGCGTCTTCGGTCGCCATACGCTTGATCTCGCGGATACGATCGAGACCGGCAAAGGCCTCCGTGATCTGGGTGCCAATGGAAGCGATCTCAACCACGGGAGCAGCCACCAGGGCCGTGAAAAAAATGTACATGAAGAAATCGCCGATAGTCATCTGCCCCGCGAGGATGGCTCGCCCACCCACCAGAATGAGAATGACACCAATAAGACCAACGACTACAGTGGAAAAGGCTGTCACGGCGGAGACTCCCGTCATAGACCTCGCGACGTTACGGAAGAGACGATGTGCCCCGCGCGCGAAGACCAGTTCTTCACGCTTTTCCGCCGCATAAGCTTTGACGATCCGAATTCCACCAAGCGACTCAGTTAAACGGCCGGTAACTTCTGCATTGATTTTGCCGCGTTCACGAAACAGTGGTCTCAGTTTCTTAAAAGCCAGCGCCATGACAGTTCCAAAAGCTGCAAGCGCCAGAAGTGTAATCGCCGTTAGCTGCCAGTTAAGATAAAAGAGAACGCCGAGAGCAATCACCGCCGTAACCAGACCACCAACCAGTTGGACCAGCCCGGTACCGACCAGATTTCGTATGCCCTCGGCATCCGTCATAATCCGCGAGATGAGTATGCCAGTCTGCGTCGAGTCGAAATATCTAATCGGTAATCGCGTCACATGTTCCTGAACGCTCTTGCGCATTTCGGTAATCGCACGCTGCGCGGCAACGCCCAGGACCTGCGCGAGGGCAAAAGAGCTAAATGCCTGGATCACCGTCGCCGCGCCCGCAGCCAGCGCCAGAGGTACCAGCAGTTCGCTGCGGTGCTTGATAATTACGTCGTCTATTACGTATTTAGAGCTGGCGGGCAGGACCAGGCCGGCAAGCCGGTTGATAATCATGAGCAGCATCCCCAAGCCCAGACGGTAGCGATGAGACCAAATCAGTTCTCGCGCGTCACGCCATGCGTCTGAGGGCGTGATCCGCTTTTTATCTTCCTTCTTTATCGTCGCGGCGCTCATAATTGTTCTGGTTTGGTAATGGTCTCAGCAGAATACGCAAAGAGCAAGCGCAGTGTCGGGATTTCGTATCTGGTAATGCAAACTGTTAGTTTCCGCGGCGAGATAGGTGGTACGATAAAGCAAAGTTGGAGGAGGTACACTCTATGGGATGGGATGGAGATGATTTAGCCGGCAAGATGGAAGAAGCGTTCGAACGACAACAGGCCGCAGCGGACGCCCGCGCTAATCGCGGCACTTCCTCGGTTGAGGAGCGAGCCCGAAGTGCAAAGTTTGAGTCGCTGCGACTGTCCCGTTCCCGCATCATGACTCAACTCGCCGGCGCTACCAACCCGGCGCACCGCACAATGCTCGAACGCGCCTTAAAATCTATTAACGATCAAATGGAACAGGGATAGCGGGACTACGTTTCTCGATCTCCCTACCGGTAGCAGTCCCGCCCTCTTCCAGGATTGCTTCTCGTGAGGCTAATTGGCTTCGATTCGTTTCCAACTCCAGAGGATAGCCAACATCACGTTCCTTACTGTCCCATGCGGTGGGTAAGAGGAACAATCCAACTACGTAGAGTGCGAGCGCGAAGAAAGAGATGTAGCCCGTGGCCGGGGCGAACGCCGGCGCATCAAGCGTACCTAGCGAGACACCTTGTAACAGCGCTCCAGCTACCCGTTTCAACCATCCACCATCCGAGCTATAGAGACTCGCCAGCAGCATATGTTTGAGGACGAACGCAGTCCCAAATAGTACCGCAAGACTCCGTAACAATCTGCGAGCGTCAAAGGACGAGAACTGATTGTTCCAGAGCGTCCACAGAAAAAAGAATGAGAACAGCCAATGGAGCAGACCGCGCTCGGGAAGCACTGAATTGAATGCCTGGGCCGACGCGAAAAAGAGCGTCAGCAACAGCCAGACATGCGAGATATTTACGAGAGCGGGATAATCACTCGACACCCACCGGTCAAACTCAATCAGCCGGCCGCGCACGAAGAGCAGCATCAACAAGACCGCTAGCACAAGCGTGATGAGCGGTGGAGCAATGAAGATAAAGGCGTGGTCCTCCGCATTTACACGGAGCCCGCCAAGCAGCGCCACTGTCAAAAACAGCACCGGCATCCCAAGGAAAGATAAAAACGCGTGATTTCTTGAACGATTGTTCGCGGTCATCGTCTTCTTCGTAGGACAGACATTCCTGTCTGTCTTTTGAAGCCACAGACCAAAAGGCAAGAATGCCTGAGGTCGATTAAGGACAGACAGGAATGTCTGTCCTACTTTCGTGTGCGGAGAACCTTGAGCGGACTGACGTCGCTCCAGCTTCGCTCCGTCCCCTGTTCTAATTCTGTTTTCAGCTCGGCAGCCGCATGCATCTGCAGGTCAGGATCATCCACGGTGAGCGGACTACCTGGACTAAGACTGATGGCGCGGTTCACGGCTTCCACGCCCTGCTTGAATAAATTCTGATCATAGTAAACGCGACCCCAGCCTTCGCGATAAAACGCGTAGGCGATGTAAAACTGCGTTCGCGGGTCGCTTTGCGCGGGGTCAGCACGCTGCCATTCATCGCGCGCGGCCCGAAACTGTTCGCGCCGGAACAGGGCAAGTGCCGAATTAAAGTTCTCCTGGTTGATCTGGTAGGTGCCAGCAGCGAGTTCTGCGCCTGTAGCCACTTCTTTAAAGGTACGCGGCTCGGTGGCGTAAACCCAGATGATGAATGCGGCGTACGTCATGGTTAGGACGAGACCGCCGACCTGAAGAATCCTTAGTTGCATTCTTTCAACCCTTCATGATCTGCCGGTATGCGAGGTAAACATCTGAAAGGCGATCCGCGGATGCAGGATCTGCGCGGGCGAGTAAGGTGATAATTTCATCACGTTTGAGACCCAAAGGTCGCAGTAACACGCGTTGTTCGGGAGTAAAGTTTGAACCGTCCGCAATATCAGTTTCCACCTGTAAGGAACTGAAAAACTTGCTGGCGGCCTGCCGGGCTGGCTCATACTCTCCCCGGCGCGCGTCGATTACCGCTGACGCCAGGTCATTCTGCAACCTGATAAGGACCAGTTCGTGCTCTGTCTTAGCGAGCGTTTCGGAACATCGACGAACCTTGAGCCACATGGGAACAAATCCAAGCAGAAAAACAATCAGCAGCACCGCCGCGTAGATCGCAATCCGCTGCATGGCTGAGGTTCGCCTTACCGGTTTGGCTGGGACTCTAGCTTGCACTTCTTCGTCGCTCATTTCTTACCTTTCTGTTTTCGGTCAAAACAACTTCCGCAGATTACACAGATTTCACAGATTGTGACGACTGCAAAGTTCCACAGGCCATGAGTGAAGATTAGCGTCTCTGGTCTTTATCATCTTGTAATCTGTGGCATCTGTGGAATCTGCGGATGATTCTCCTATCCACGAGTCAGCTGGCGATACTTGATCCTATGAGGTTGATCCGCGGCGGCACCAAGACGCGCCTTTCGATCCTCTTCGTAGTCCGAATAGTTGCCGTCAAACCAGACGACCTTACTGTCACCTTCAAAAGCTAGAATGTGAGTGGCTATTCGATCCAGGAACCACCGGTCATGGGAAATCACAACCGCGCAACCCGCGAAGTTTTCCAATGCCTCTTCCAGCGCACGCAAGGTGTTTACGTCAAGATCATTCGTGGGCTCGTCCAATAGCAAGACATTGGCTCCCTCTTTCAACATTTTTGCCAGATGTACCCGGTTCCTTTCACCGCCCGACAGCATGCCGACCTTCTTCTGCTGATCAGCGCCGGAAAAGTTGAATCGTCCTACGTAAGCACGCGAGTTGACCTCCCGTTTCCCCAGCATCAATAGATCCGTGCCACCGGAGATCTCTTCCCAAATCGATTTCTGCGAATCCAGCGTACGGCTTTGATCGACGTAAGCAAGTACAACTGTCTCGCCGGTCCGAATCGTTCCCGTGTCCGGTTGTTCCTGGCCTGTAATCATGCGAAACAACGTTGTCTTGCCAGCGCCGTTCGGACCAATAACGCCAACAATGCCCCCGGGAGGAAGCTTAAAGGTCATATCCTCCACCAGGAGGTTATCTCCGTAACCTTTGCTTACGGAATCGGCTTCAACCACTACGTTGCCAAGGCGTGCGCCTGAGGGAATGTGAATTTCCAAATCCTCGCGACGCTTGTCCGACTGTTGGCCCAGTAGCTCTTCATAAGCATTAATTCGCGCCTTGCCCTTCGCCCGCCGCGCTTTCGGCGACATGCGAATCCATTCAAGCTCGCGTTGCAGGGTCTTCTGCCGTTCGCTTTCAGTTTTCTCCTCACGACGCAGTCGTTCCTGTTTCTGTTCCAGCCACGACGTATAATTTCCCTTCCAGGGAATACCCGCACCACGATCAAGTTCCAAAATCCAACCCGCTACATTATCGAGAAAGTATCGATCATGCGTCACAGCGATGATTGTTCCCGCATAGCTCTGAAGGTGATGTTCCAGCCACGCGACGGACTCTGCATCAAGGTGGTTAGTTGGTTCATCCAATAGAAGTATATCGGGCTTCTGCAATAGCAACCGGCACAATGCGACCCGCCGACGTTCGCCGCCGGACAAAACTTTCACCGGCGTATCCGAGGGTGGACACCGCAGCGCATCCATGGCCATCTCCAGCCGGGCATCGAGGTCCCACGCATCCTGCTGATCGAGTTTTTCCTGGACGACACCTTGTCGCTCAAGTAGAGCTGTCATTTCGTCGTCAGTCGTTTCCTCGCCAAACCTGGCGTTGATCTCTTCAAACTCTTTAAGAAGGAGGACTGTCTCCTGCACCGCTTCTTCCACGATCTGGCGCACGGTCCGCGAATCGTCTATCAACGGTTCCTGTTCCAGGTAACCGACCGTAAAGCCTGGCGAGATAACTATCTCGCCGTTAATGTCCTTGTCGACGCCCGCGAGTATGCGGAGCAACGACGATTTACCGGATCCGTTGAGACCGATCACTCCGATCTTTGCGCCGTAAAAATAGGAAAGATAGATATCTTTAAGGACGGGCTTCTTGTCGTAATACTTACTGACACCGACCATCGAATAGATAACTTTATTTGGCTCAGTGCTCATAATGTTCTGTCCGCAGATTAGACAGATTACACAGATCTGTACGGTAAGGAAAAGAGAAGAGCGGCAGTTAGAAGGGATTTATGGTTTTTGATTCCGTGGCGACGCGCCCGTTTAGCATCAGCTGCTTTCACTCTCTTCGGAGTTTTGCCATACCCTCAGTCTGAGGTAAGCAAATCTCTTTGCATCAAGCGCCAAGGGCGCGAAATGTAAAAGCCTGGGGCATCGCCCCAGGACGGCATACCTTTCAAATCCTTTAAGCGCTGAAAGCGCGAAATAAATTTGAAAGTGAGACCAAAGATATACCTCAAGGACATTATTTCGCGCTTTCAGCGCTAAAGAATTTCAAGAAGCTAGCTTCCTGGGGCGATGCCCCAGGCTTTTACATTTCGCGCCTTTGGCCCTTTAGGAAACAGCGGTCACATCTAGCCTCGGGTTTTTGAAGCCGGAGCCCTCGGCTTTGAGTTACATCGCGATCTCGTGCAGGGATGGAATTGCCTTAACGCCTCTTGCGCTTTGATCTTTGTGGCTGGCTTAGCGGCCGTCTGTCGCTGCTTTTCTTCTTGCCCCTGGCGGAGTGGCTTTCACTGTGGTGTGTTTCTTTGGCAACTTTCGCAGCAGTAGTTGTTCCCAAGGAGGCGCGGATCAACGCCTCATCCGGTCTTACTCCATCAATAAAGGCGAAAACATGATAGTGGTCGCGATTCTCGCGCAACACCTCTATGCGGCCTACATCCTTGAGCTGCGCCAGCTGAGCCATTACGTGCGACTGCTCTTCAGCTGTCATGAAATGATAATAAATGTCGAAGTTTAACCTCTCCTGACTCCAATACCTTCTCAATCCAGCTGACGGTTTCCAGCGCCTTTTTCATTTCCTGCTCTTGCGGCTCAAGCAAGACGCGAAGGCACCGTCCGGCTAAATCGCTTCTGATGAACGTGTCTGCGGCCTCCTCCTCAGACAGCCCGGCTTCAACATCAACACCTCGCGACAGGAGCAAGTGGGCCAGCTCAACCGAGCCATCCTCAATGAAGTTGACTGAAGCAAAATCAGGCAACACATTCCATGCAGCGATCGCCTGAAAGCGCAGCGACGGATCGGACAAAATCCATACGCCTGTGCTAGCCCCAATCTGTGTGTTTGGAGAAGCAGAACGCACGGTGCGAACTGTAAGCGCCACGTCTTCAGCCTCGAGGCTCTCCTGACCAGACGTGGAACGTACATGGAGGTGGATGGCATTTGCGCCAGCCTTCAGGCACTGAATCACGTCGACCGCTTGTTCCTCCGGCGTCACAGGAACCGCAGCATGCTCCACCTTCGTTCGGCCTCCATTTATTGCCGCTTTGATTAGCATTTGATTTACTGCCCACCGCCCACTGTCTACTATTCACTGCTTACCGCTCACTGCTTACTCGTCTTATAATTTCTAGCTTACTCTACCAAACTCATCTAAAATCCTCCCGCACCTCGAATCCCCTCGATTTATTTGCCGGAGGTATTCCGTTTTAAGCCACTATGTCCGTCGCTCCCGGTACCCGGCTTTCCCATTATGAGATCCGCTCGCAGATTGGTGCGGGCGGAATGGGTGAAGTTTACCTGGCACAGGATATCAGGCTGCGCCGCTCGGTCGCGCTCAAAATATTACCTTTAGAGTTTACCGAAAATGCCGCCCGCTTGCGCCGTTTCGAGCAAGAAGCATCTACCGCGTCAGGTCTCAATCACCCAAACATTATCACTATCCATGAGATCAGCTCTGAAGGCGACATTCATTTCATC
>JALYTI010000538.1 GCA_030854375.1 Acidobacteriota bacterium
CGCCTTTCGGCCTCGCCTTAGGTACCGACTAACCCTGAGCAGATTAACTTTACTCAGGAAACCTTAGGTTTACGGCGCGCGGGGTTCTCACCCGCGTTATCGCTACTTATGCCGACAGAGTCTTTTCCGATCGCTCCAACGGCCCTTACGGTACCGCTTCACAGCTACGGAATGCTCGCCTACCATCGTGAGACTTCTGCTCTACGATCTCCACATCTTAGATCTCAGATCTCAAATTTGAGATTTGAGATCGCAGAGTAGAAGTCTCACAATCCGAAACTTCGGTACGTGGTTTTAGCCCCGTTATATTGTCGGTGCAGGGCTGCTTGACCAGTGAGCTATTACGCTTTCTTTAAAGGATGGCTGCTTCTAAGCCAACCTCCTGGCTGTCAGTGCTTCCCCACTTCCTTTCCCACTTAACCACGATTTTGGGACCTTAGTTGTCGGTCTGGGCTGTTTCCCTCTCGACCACGGAGCTTAGCCCCCGTAGTCTGACTCCCGGATATACGTTTACGGCATTCAGAGTTTGATTGGGTTCGGTAACCTTGTGAGGCCCCTAGCCCATTCAGCGCTTTACCACCGTAACGATTCATCCGAGGCTAGCCCTAAAGCTATTTCGGCGAGAACGAGCTATCACGAAATTTGATTAGCCTTTCACCCCTATGCACAGTTCATCCAAAAAGTTTTCAACCTTAACTGGTTCGGCCCTCCACGTGGTGTTACCCACGCTTCAGCCTGACCATGCATAGATCATCTCGCTTCACGTCCGAATACCACAGACTAAACGCCCTATTAGGACTCGCTTTCGCTTCGGCTCACTTATCGTTTAACCTTGCCTGTGACATTCACTAGCCGGCTCATTATGCAAAAGGCACGCGGTCAGTCAGGACGAACCTTGACCTCCCACTGCTTGTAAGCACACGGTTTCAGGTACTATTTCACTCCCCTCACCGGGGTTCTTTTCACCTTTCCCTCACGGTACTGGTTCACTATCGGTCACTTCGGAGTATTTAGCCTTACCGGATGGTCCCGGCAAATTCATGCAGGATTCCTCGTGTCCCGCATTACTCGGGTGTCAAAGCATAACGGAGGGTTCCAGGTTTTCGCGTACGCGGCTATCACGCCCTATGGCCAGCCTTTCCAGACTGTTCCGCTAACCTGAACCTTTGTAACTCCTAACTCTGATCCCACGACCCCGACAGAGCATGCCCTGTCGGTTTAGGCTGATCCGCTTTCGCTCGCCGCTACTGACGGAATCACTATTGTTTTCTCTTCCTCGGGGTACTGAGATGGTTCACTTCCCCCGGTTCGCTCTACCCGCCCTATAGATTCAGGCGGGAGTACATGAGTATTGCTCATGTGGGTTCCCCCATTCGGAAATCTACGGATCAAAGGATGCTTGCTCCTCACCGTAGCTTATCGCAGCTTGCCACGTCCTTCATCGCCTCGAAGTGCCAAGGCATCCACCATGTGCCCTTAGTAGCTTGACCGTAAAATTAACACGCGAGCAACGCTCGCGCGAAAATCCTTCAGTTATCTTGCTTGCACAGCAACTTGCCTTGTTACAGTCGCTATTCGATTGTCAAAGATCAAAACTTACTTTCGACGAAGCGTCGAAACTTCAACGTTCAACCCATCGGCTTTTGATGTTCAGGCTGAACACCTGGCTGCCGACGTTTGAGCGCTCAAGTTCCGACGAGCGAATTTTCAAATCTGAGATCTCAAATTTGAAATCTGAAATGAACTATTTATCTTTCTTCCGTCGTAGCGCGTTACCCAACTTCGACGCCGCCTTACTTTACTTTCTTCTCTCCCTCGGCTTCTTTCTTGGCCGCGGATTTCGTTTCAGAGCCTTCGGCGGTCTCGCTCTTGGGCGCGACGCGCTTGGCCCGCGGCGCGGTGGCTGCTCCCCCGCGCTTTGCTCGCTTACTTACCGCCGGTGCGGCCGCTTTGGATTTGCCGTCAGCCTTCGACTGGTCAGCCTGGCTGTCACTGGAAACCAGAATCGTCACGTGGCAGAAGTGCCGCCGCTCGCGATAAGCGCGACCTTGCGGCGCGGGTCGCATGCGCCGTCGGTTTTTTGTCGGCCCCCGATCTACGTACGCGGCCTTCAACCAAAGCTCGTCCGGGTCCACGGCGATGTTGGCTTTCTCGGCCGTCTCGTTCGCGTTGGCGATCGCCGATTTGACGCACTTTTCAATTCCCAGCGCCGCGCGTTTATTCGAGTAGCGCAGAATCGCCAGCGCCTGGTTGACGTTCTTGCCGCGGATCATATCGATGACCAGCCGCGCCTTCTGCGCGGAGCCGCGGAGATATTTTGCACTTGCTCTTGCGTCCATCTCTCTTCTCAAATAGGTCCGATATGCCCTATATGACCTATCTCGTAACGGCCCTTAAGCTGCCGGTGCAGCCGGGGCGGAAGTGCCGCCGGACGGCGCCACCTTCGCCGTCTTCTCTGACTTCTCAGCCTTGGTTCCCGAATGGCCCTTGAACATTCGCGTAGGCGAAAACTCACCCAACTTGTGGCCGACCATGTTCTCAGTAACGTAAATCGGGATGTGCCTTTTGCCGTTGTGCACCCCAAACGTCAGTCCCACCATGTCGGGTGTAATTGTGGAGCGTCGCGACCACGTGCGAATCACTTGCGGCCGCTGCGAACCCGCGCGGATTCGCTCGACAACTTTTTGAATGCCTTTATCGACCCAGGCGCCTTTTTTTACTGAACGTGGCATAGG
>JALYTI010000084.1 GCA_030854375.1 Acidobacteriota bacterium
GTTATGCGCGATCCTGTAAATCCACGTTGAGAATTTGAACTCCGGACGGTAACGCGAAAGCGAGCCATAGATCTTGATGAAGATCTCCTGAGTTAAATCCAGTGCGGCCTCGTAATCGCCCACCATTCGATAGACGTAAGCGGAAATCGGGCGCTGGTAGCGTCTGACGAGTTCTTCAAAGCCGCCCTCCATACCACAGGCTGCGCTGGCAACCAGTTCTCGATCAGCGGCCAGGCTAAAGCTTGAAGTATCGGGACTTGCAGATGTGCTCATGCCAGGATATTACGTCCGAGAAATAAAAGATGTTTCAAGACCTTGAATCAAGTGGTTGAGTCTAAGATCTGAACGCGCACAGTCCCGAGTTGCAGACAGGCGGGCGGTTCATTGCCACGACATAGTCGCTAATCCGGCCGGAGCTGCAATAGCGTCAAAACTCAACTCGCGCGTGGAAAGCTGTAACCCTAGATCTTCGGCGTCAAGCGCACGAAGGTTTGCACCCAAAGTTTCATTAACGATAGCGCACGCGCGATCCTTATTCAGCATATTGCCAACGACCAGGACACGAGCCAGCATCTGGCCGGTTTGCTCCGCTTCTCCGCCACGCCGTTCGCGATAGAAAAGTAGCAGCCGGTACAGCTCATCCTCACATTCGTGCGGATCGCACGTGACCGTGCGGATAATTAGAGGCTGCTTATGTCGAAAAACCACCGCTGTGAATCCCTTCTCCGAAGAACTGAGCAGCAGTCCGTCACCCTTCGATCCGTTCATGGTCAACCATTGACCTTCGCCGACGTGGCGAGGAAGGATCAAGCCCGCGCGCCAGCCCAGGGAATGTATGACCGTCTCGTATTCGCGGAGAACGGAAGTGCGGGTGGCCACCGCGAGGTATCGATCTCTTCCCTGAGGGTCCGGCGACAATCGTTCCCGGGAAATGGAGAGGTCTTCAAGTGAAGCGCCAAAGCCGCGTTCCATTTTCCAGGTAAGCACTTCCTCAAGCTCGGCATTAGAGGCCGGCTGTGATTCTAAGGACAAAATTAAACTGCGACTGGAATCATCCGGAAGCGCTATAGACCAACGCTTTTGTTTTATCAAGCCCGCACTCGTCGCCAGGTCATTAAGAGCGGCGGTCAATTCTCTGGGGTCGGAAATGTTCGGCTCGTCAAAGCTGGGATGGATTAAAGACTCGGGTAAGCCGACGGTTGCCGCACGTCGCAGACTGGATGCACCTCCGCGGGCGCGCTCGAGCTGCACCATTGTGATCAGTCCCTTTTCAAACCCGACGGCAGTTGCGGGGTACCACGGGTTTATTAGTTTTGACAAAGGGTTGGGCATCAGATTTCAGATCGCAGATCTCAAATTTCAAATCTCAGATTCAGAGCATTCAGATTTCAAATCTCAGATTCAGAGCATTCAGATTTCAGATCATTTCAGATTTCAGATTTCAGATTTCAGATTTCAGATGTCAAATCTCAGATCATTTCAGATTTCAAATCTCAACTTTTGAATTTCAGAGCATTTCAAATCTCAAATTCAGATCATTTCAATCTCAAATTTCAAATTGCAAATCTCAGACTCTACCACTCAGAATAGGGAGTTCCTTCCGACGAAATATCGGCGGAGCCACTGTGCACATCAACCACGCCTTGTTCTCCGCTGGTCGAGTTCGGATCTTCCCCCGTCATGGTCGTCCAATCCTTCTCACCAGTTATTGGATCCTGAGGCAGCTCGCGCATGTAACCACCGGTAACCAGATCGTCGAGCGATTGAGGCAGCTTCTGTTTGTCAGCGGCGTATTGATCGAGCAACGAGCGCATCTTGTAGAGATCATCGCGCAACACTGCCTCGCGCGTATGCATGATCGTTTTTTGATACTGCGGCAGGGCAATAGCCGCCAGAATGATGATCACAGTGATCACAATCATCAACTCCAGCAGGGTAAATCCAGACGGCAGACGGCGGACGGCAGACGGCAGGACCAGGAAACGCCGGTTCCCACCTTCCTGCCTCCTGCCTACTGCTCCTGCTTCCTGCGTTTTACCAGTCACTATACTTTTCACCATTCAGAGCTAAGCCCTTCGACTTCGAGCGAACATCAAAAACGTTTTCGCCACCCCATGAATCTGCATCTGCGGGATCGTAACAGGATCGCAAGTCCCACTTGTTGTCGCCTGTCATTGGATCAATCGGAATCGCGCGAAGATAAACTTTCTTTTTAGTGGCGAGTTGACTACCGAGCACGCTATTCGTGTTCGTAGTTGAGGTGCCAGTGGTCTCCAGTCCCTGGCCACCCGAATTGGCGCCGGCACGCGGGACTACATTCACGCCGCTGACCAACGTCTCGAGATCCGGTGGGTAGCGATCGGGGTTGTCGACTCCAAATATTGTGCAATCCGAAATCACTACTTTGCTGCGTGGATCGGTATAGGAGTTGGGATTAGGGTTTTGACCCGGGGGCGGTCCAATAGTTCCGGTGCAAACCATGCCTATAGTATCGCGATGAAATTCGTCGATAGCCGTACGTATCTGCCGGATTGAGTCCCGCATCTGTTGTTCTTTTTGACGTTTGACCGACAGTTTTAGGAGAGGAACAATGCCCAGCGTCATGATAGTCAGCACCGTGATAGTGATGACTAGTTCAATTAACGTGAATCCGCACCTGTCAGTTTTTAAGCGCAACATCTGCGGGCGAATAAAGCGCGACATATTAAAGCGCGACACAGTTACGCGGCGACCGGGAAGCTCCAACGCTTTCACCGTATCGCCGCGTTCTAATTTATTCGGGCCTGGCCCTTGCAGGTAACTCACTTCTTACTGCTTCACCGATGCGCGGACCGGGATCACATCAAGCGCAACATCGCGAGCGTCGGTACCCAGGAGCCGCATGGAACGTTTATCGAGAACGAGTCCGGAATCACCCGCGGCAAGAGCTTCGACTTCAATGAAAAGCAGCGTGCCGGAACCCTTGATTGACGCTACGCCATTGAGATTTGAAAATGAAATTAGACAAAGCCCCGACGCATCGATCGACTGAGTGAAACTCGCTTCCGGTTCCTTGATGACGTCAGTCAACAATGGACCAGCGGAAATGGCTCGGACTCTTACGATCTTTGGGTCGAACCGCAAGGCAATCACCGCCAGCGCCAGCGAAGCTTCGGAGTTCACATTAAGTGAAAACTGCCGCATTTCGCCGACCTTCATGGTCTCATCTGACGAAGTTAGTGCGATCTTTGCGGCGCGGGCCGAGCTGTGTACAGCAGGAATCGCAGTCTCGATCGGTTTCGCCAGGCTTGTAAGAGTGGCGTGCGCATCCCCCGTCAAATTCGTATTCACGGCGGCAACTTCCGACGCCGCGCTATTACTTATGAGCGACTTAGGCGCCGGCACGAAAGCCGGCAACTCTTCCGAAGAGGTCGTTGTTTTCGCTGTTTGCTCTGAAACGTTCGTGGTCTGTTGGGCACTCACGTCTTTGGCCACCGCAGTGTTAGCGGCAACGGGTGGTGAAACAGCCGCTGCATTGTTGGACGGCGCTGTACTGGAGGTTTGCGCAACCTCCTCTTTCTTTACAGCGAGATCTGAAGTGGACGTCGGCACGGAAACCTTAGCTGTCGCGTTACGTTTTTGAATCTGCAGCGCTGCCAACTGGTCTTCACGGTCGGCTTCGCGCAACATCGCTTCAAGTGAACCTGTCGTTGGCGATTGCAAAGTTCCGCTTGGACGCATCTCTTCATCACGCGGGGTAACTGCCGGTGCGCGCAACACGCGCGGGGTAACAGCGATTACAATGTCTACTCGGCGATTGTCACGGGTCGGGGATGTAAACAAGCGACCCAAAATCGGAATGAGCCCTAGCAACGGTAAGCCCTGGCGGCCATTAGTCTGCACGTCCTGGGAAACGCTGGCTAACATCATAGTTCGGTTGTTTTGAACGCGGGCTGTGCCGGTAATCGTTCGCTCAGTGAAAGTCGGTGTCAGCGTACTGGCGCCAAGCACGTCCTTCGACTCGATTGACATCTTCACCTGCACGTCCTGATTCGGAAATACTTGTGGGGTAAATTTTAGAGTCAACCCGGTAGGCTCGTAGTTAATTACCGGAAAGCCTCCAGTGGGAAATCCGTTCGTATTGTTGGGCGTGCCGGTTTGAATCCCAAATGGGTACGCCTGCGCCGTTTGAACCGGAACCCGCTGGCCGATACGAGCGCTTGATTCTTCGCCGTTAAAAGCATGAACCTGGGTTGAAGCAATCAGCCTTGTATTGTTTTTGCTTTGGAACGCAGTTAGCACTGAGGGTGGAATCACCAGAGCCGCCGCGGCGGCAGTAGGAGCGCCTCCGACAATACTCGCCAGGTTCACGCCGGTCCGCAACCTATCAAGAGTGCCATTTGACGTAAGCACCGATAAACCTGGTGAGCCGCCAAGAGTTAAGGTACTGCCCGATCCTATCTGGTTACCCAATTGCAATAGATCACTTTTCGACACTTCGTAGATATTCACGTCCATTACAACTTCGGCGCGATCCTTATCGATACTCTGTAGCAGTTCGCCGATCAAGCGAACGTTTTCCGCAGTGTCGCGCACAGTCAGGCTGTTGGTGTCCTTATCTGGAACGACGATAGTTTGTGGGCGGCCAACCGAAGGAGGTATCGCCTGACCCACCAAAGCTTTTGCTTTATCAGGATCGGTGTTGGCGAGAAAGAAGGTGCGTAATACGAGTTGCTGATACTGGGGCCGGCGCGTTTGATCCGCTACGAGAATCGTTCGCCGGCTCAATTTTTGGAAAAACAAACCTTCTTGAAGAAAGATGTAGTCCAGGGCCTGCGAGGTAGTGACGTCACGCAGATTGATATCGATGGTTCGCGGTTGGACAAACGATTGCCGGTCGAAAACTACATTGAGCGTAAGTTGCTCAGCAAGGCTACGAATGAAGGCCTTCAAATCGCCGCTATAACTAATGACACGCAGTTGTTCAGTTCTCGCCGGCGGTAACGCGGCTTCTTCAACTTGTGCACTCGTTGGGCTCAGACTCCCATCCTGAAGCTCCCCGCTCTTGTTCCCATTTCCGTTGTTGCCGTTGTTCCCTTCCTTCACTCCCTGCAGTCGCAACATTCGCTCCATCTCTGTCACGGCGAGTTCGTTGACAGGATCGTACCCGTAAGCCT
Source organism: Acidobacteriota bacterium (assembly GCA_030854375.1). Lineage (GTDB taxonomy): Bacteria > Acidobacteriota > Blastocatellia > Pyrinomonadales > Pyrinomonadaceae > PSRF01. The sequence continues at coordinate 5,157 of JALYTI010000084.1, forward strand.
GCCGAAAAGCGTTATATGCGCCAACGAAATCCCTCTGCTCGGCGAGGGCACGACCTTGTTGCATATAGGACTGCGACGCGTTAAAGCTGGCGCGTCGGAAATGAAGTTGATACTCGAGATTTGAAGGATCCGCTGCAACTGCCAGCGTAAACTCCTGGGCTGCCTTCTCCCATTGCTGCGAGGCTTCATAGTTCATGCCCGCTTTAAAGTTTTTCTCACCCTTCCGGGCGAACGCCGTGACCGGCAAAAGCAGGCAAAAGGTAAGCAGTAATGAAACAAAAATGCGTTGTTCTGTTTTTATTCTCATGGCAATCTCTCTTGGCGGAGGTGGACGGTCCGACGTGGGTTAATAATGCCGTTCGGGGAGCTAAGATGCAAACTCTCCCGATTCGTTTCCTTACACGCCACGCAAAAACAACAGTTCCTTTAAAGAGCCCAGTTTAGAGTGATTTTCTAATAGCGGCGCCTTCCAGAAAACGCCGAACCCTGAATCATTAGGAGTTGGCGCGAATTTCCTCGACGAAGGTCACGCGGTTAATCTCATGCAAAGTTGAAACTCCCGCAAACACCTTCTTAAGCGCCGATTCGCGCAGGCTGGTTAAACCCTCGGCCTCCGCAGCTCTTCGAACCTCGGAGCCTGGCCTGCGTTCCACGATCATTTCGCGAATATTGTCGGAGAGATCAAGCAACTCATGAATGGCGGTGCGGCCGCGATAACCTGTGTGGTTACAGGCGTCACAGCCGACGTTAATATAGAACGCAGTTTCTCGATGTTCCTCCAGCCGCAGACCTGATTCTGTTAACTCCTCATCTTTGGCGCGATATTGGCGCTTGCAGTAAGGGCAAAGCATTCGAATCAGACGCTGAGCGAGCACACAGTTCAAACAGGAAACAAAGTTGTAAGGTTCAACGCCCATGTTCAGGAAACGACCGATAACATCGATGACGTTGTTTGCGTGCACGGTCGTGAATACGAGATGGCCCGTCAACGCTGACTGGATCGCTATTTGAGCAGTTTCCGTGTCGCGAATTTCACCCACCATGATCTTGTCCGGGTCATGGCGCAAGATCGAACGCAGACCGCGATCGAATGTGAGCCCTTTCTTTTCGTTTACGGGAATCTGCGTGATGCCATGCAGTTGATACTCAACTGGATCCTCGATAGTAACGATCTTGTCTTCTTCATTTCGGATCTCGTTGAGCGCGGCGTAAAGCGTAGTGGTCTTTCCCGAACCGGTTGGGCCAGTCACCAACACCATGCCGTAAGGCTCGGCAATGTAGTGACGAAACTTTCTCAGGTCTTCTTCGGCAAAGCCAACCACATCCAAATTGAGATTACGAAACTCTTCGTTTATCTGCTCCTTGTCGAGAATACGAATGACGGCGTCCTCGCCATGGATGGTGGGCATGATCGATACCCGGAAATCGACATTGCGACCCTTGTAGCGAACCCGGAAGCGACCGTCTTGCGGCACACGACGCTCGGCTATATCCAACTCGGACATAACTTTTATGCGCGAGATCAGCGTTTGATGATATGCAAGATCAATAGGATCAACCTTGGCGTAGAGCGCTCCGTCAATTCTATATTTGACCTGCACTTCTGTGTCGCGAGTCTCGATGTGAATATCAGAAGCACGCGACTCCATTGCGTTGTAGATGATCGAGTCAACCAGTTTTATGATTGGCGACATCTCCGAATCGGTCGCCAGTCGATCGAGATCAAGTACCTCTTCACCGGTTTCGGTTTCTCTTACTAATGAGATGCGAAATCCGGATGCCGCTTCCTGCAGCACGCGCTGTGTAGCGTCACCCCGGCGCAGGATCACTTCTATGGCGCCGGCCGTCGCCACGTGTGGAACGATTCGAGACTTCAACGCGTTGGCGAGCTCGTCCAACCGTTCAAGGTCGGTTGGGTCCGCCATCGCAATGTGGAGCCCTTTTCCATCGCGCTTGAGCGGAAGAAACTGGTGACGCACCATCAGGTCAACCGGAATCTCATTAAACAGTCCGTAGTTGATTGGTGATTCCTGATCGGCAGGCAGCAGTTCCACAAAGGGCAGGCGATACCGGCGCGCGAGTTCCTTCGCCGCGCGCACCTCCGGTGGTTCGTGGTTGTCCCCGCCTGGTGATAATTTCTCATCTACCGCGATGGTAGAAGCTAAAGTCTTTTGCGATGGAGGTATTGCTGTAGGATCTTCAGTAATCTGTTTCATTAGCTTCGGCCACTTCGTAATTCCAAACTCATAATGCGTGTGTGATCTCTAGTGGTGGCCAGTAACTCCCGCGCCGCTGGAAATTGATTGAATAATGGGCAGGTAAATGGCCAGGAGAATGGTGACAACGATGCCGCCCATTACCACAAGAATCGCAGGCTCCAGCGTGGTCGTCAACTGTTCCAGCCGCACTTCCGACTCTGCGTCATAAAAGATGGCAACCTCATCGAGCATTTCACGTAAACTTCCCGAACGCTCGCCTATTCCGACCATGTCAACCGCCAACAACGGCACCCAGTTAGCCGCCTCAAGACTTTCGGTAAATGAGCGGCCTTCACGAATCATGGGCAGTATTGCCGAACTGCGACGACGCAACTCCCGGTTTGTTATCGACTCAGCCGCAATCTCCCACGAC
>JALYTI010000539.1 GCA_030854375.1 Acidobacteriota bacterium
ACCGCAAAGAGCGCGAAGCAGACGCAAAGAGCCGCGAAGGAAATCATCAGCACACTAGTGAAGCAACTTCCCAAAAATAGATTGCTATCTGACGTGCGACGAGCGAGTTGGCCATGGCGGCTGCTGGTGTTGCTGCCGCTCTGTATATACGGAACTGCGCCCCGTGCCCAGGAAAATAAAGACACTCAAAGGAAACCCGAGGAGGATGAAGTTGTACGTGTCAAAACCAACCTTGTTGATATTGACGTGATGGTGAAAGACAAAAAAGGAAAGTACATCCCGGATCTTAAAGCCGAGGACTTCACCATATTCGAAAACGGCGTTCAGCAAAAAGTTGAATTCTTTGATCCCCCGCTTGCCGGAAACAATCGAAGAGGTGAGACCGGTGTTGTCTCTATTACGGAGCAACCCGTGCCCGGAGGTCTGCCGCGAAATATCATGTCGCTCGTCTTGGATGGACAGACGACTGACCTAACAAATCTAAAGCAAGTACGCGAAGGCACACTCAAATATATTAGAGAGCAGATATCCGACACTGATTCGGTGGCCTTGTTTGCAATAACGGGCGGGCTGCAAATGTTACAGCCATTCACGCAGGACAAGACGAAGATCATTGCAGCAGTTGAGAAAGCTTATGCTGCGTCGACATCTTCGAAAGGTTTTGAACAACGAGACATCGCGGAGAATATTGCCAAGCAAAGGGAAGCGTTGAACGGATCTGATCCTGGTGGTTCTGTATCGACCGCCGCCGGCGGCTCAACCGCAGCCCAGGCGATGATCGCTGCGCGCGTGCTGCAGCAATATCTCAAACTTCGAACGGCACTGAGCCTTCAACAATCGCGGCCAATTCTCGCCGCGCTCGCCGCAATCTGCGAAGCCCAGCGCTCGCTGCCGGGGAAAAAGACGCTGGTTTTATTCTCGCAGGGATTTGTCGCGCCTGCAGTGCTCGACTGGCAGGTACAAAGCACCATCGACATCGCCAATCGTGCCAACGTCGCAATCTATATCATTGACTCTGCCGGTTTGAGAGAAGGAGTCGCCAACTCTGGTGCGCTTTATCCTTCCTCACCACTCTCAGGCGTTTCTGGGATTACCAGTCAGGAACAGAGAATACAGGCGGCAGGCGGGGAGACCGTATTCGATAACGTGCGGCACGAGGGGTTGAGCCGCGAGTATGACATCTTGTACCGGATAGCGGGTGATACCGGCGGGAAGTTCATCAAGGGCAGCAACGACATAGCACAGGGGTTGAGTCGAATAGATCAGGAAATCCGAGCTCGCTATACGCTGGCTTACCGAAGCACGGATCAGAATTTTGACGGTGGCTTTCGCAAACTGAAAGTCGATGTCCGTAGACCCGACGCCCAGGTGATCTCGCGACCTGGCTATTACGCGATTGCTCACGAAGAGATAGTTCCGCTTTCACCTGGAGAGAAGAGATTACTTGCTAACTTTGCGGAAACCGAGGCCCATACTACGCTGCCAATGTTTGTGGAGTTGAGTTCATTCAGATCGCGAGAAGGGCTTTACGCAGTTCCCGTTTCGATCGAAGTACCGTCAGCTGCTGTGAAGTTCAGCAGCAGAGGGGACAAAAGACTGTTTCAGTTGGATATCTTCGGTGTGATCCGCAATGCACAGGATAAGATCCTGTCACGGGTGGGCGGAAGTTTCGATGTTGTCCTCTCGGCCGCACAGTATGAGGCAGTTGTCCGCAATAATATTTTTTACCGGCAGGACCTGGAGCTGCCCGCGGGAACCTACAAGGTTGACCTGGCTTTCCGGGACAAGCTTTCAGGGAAGGTGGCTGCCAGAAGACAAAAACTCGTGCTACCTGAGATGGATACTACATTCGCGGCAAGTCCAGTGTTGCTGAGCCGGCACGCTGCGCCGTCAAAGGGCACTGCGGCGGAAGGAGATGTGCTCAGTCCCGGAGGGGTGCAGATTCGTCCTTCTCCCAGCCACGAGTTTCATCTGAACGATAACTTGATAATGTTTTTCCAACTTTACAATGCGGCGACGAACGTTGAGATGGCAAAGCCGCTGGTAAGAGTTACGGTGACACTGATGAAAGAGAACGTAGCCGCAACCAGACCAATCGATTATGTTTTGAGCGACATCGATAATCAGCCGGTGCCCCATCTTACATTCGCGAAATACATCAGCCTTGAAGGACTTCCAACCGGTACATACACTGCCAGGATTGAATCCCAGGATATGGTGACTCACAAAATAGTGAGGCAAGACGCATCTTTCATTGTCGGTCAATAACTACTAAACTATTGTCGAATAGAGTCTCTCTCGCTCCAGGCTATCCCGTGACTCCGATCATATTCCTGGCGCTGATTGTGGTGTTACTGGTGCTTCTCGGCAGCAATAATCCCAGGCAATCGTTTTTGGGAGTTGCCGTGGTAATAATCAGTTTACCCGTCTACCATTTTCTTTTCCGTCGTGAGATCGGTGGAGCAGGGAAGTCGGCGACAGGGTGAAGTGAATGTGAAGTAGGCTATGCACAAAAAGTCTTGCAGTGATGCTTCATCACTTTCCTTCGGCTTACCGCAAATGGTGGAATCTTTCGAGGCTCCCCCTCAACCCCCTTGCTATTGCATGCCGAAACCAACGCGGAGGCATAGCCTCGTGGGAAAAGCCCTTTGCGGTAAGCCGGAGGCTTACCGCAAAGGAAGCGGCCAAGCCGCCGCGAAGTGAGATGCATTACTGCAAAGTTT
>JALYTI010000540.1 GCA_030854375.1 Acidobacteriota bacterium
TACAGGTCTGGTGCTTTCGCTGATTGGTAACAAGATGGAAGACGGGTTCTTGCGGACGGACGAGGTTTTCAACCTTCGCCTCGGGTCGCCGCTCGTGATGCTTTCGGCCTGTGAGACAGGCTTGGGAAAAGAGAAACGCGGCGAGGGTGTAATGGGCCTGACGCGCGCCTTCATGTATGCGGGCGCGCCAACCGTGGGCGTCAGTTTGTGGTCCGTTGCCGATAAGTCAACTGCGGAATTGATGACCGATTTTTACAAACGATTACTCAAGACGTCTGGACCATCGACTGGATCACCTTCAAGTACATCTGCCGGTTCCCTGGCCGGGTCGGCTTCGGCATCCATGCGCGACGCTCAACTGGCAATGATTGCCGGGAAAAAGTACAGCGCGCCATTTTACTGGGCGCCATTTGTTCTTGTCGGCGATTGGCGGTAAGACTCAAAGTTCCTCCGCGGCGGCCTGTGCGCTCCTGATTTACTGCAGGATGGGGTGACTTCCGCCCCGGCTGTGATCGGCGGTCTTCCTGAAGAGCTGAGGATCGTTGTGGTAAAGAATAATGTGCTCGCCCTCGTAGCGTGCGACGTTGGCAACGCGTTGAAAGTCGCGATCGTGCTCGGCGATGATAAAGGTGCCAGGTTGAAACGTGAGTACCATGCCCGCGGCGTAGACGTAACCACCCTTATCGTAGACGCTTCCCGCATACTGTGCTGCCCCGATAGCGATGTCGGGCGAATAGGCGCCGGTACTATCGTGTGTACGGTCAGCGCGCGCAATGAAGACTGCGTAGTCGGAAAAGTTTAGTTGCGCGCGGTATCCGTGTCGTCGCGCAATGCCGAAGAGTTCCATGAGTCCGCTGTCAATAGCGCGCAGCATTTCGGCGCGGGGCCTTCCGATCGCGTAAACACGTACACCGCGCGGTGTCGCCGTCGAGTATTTGAAGGTGTCACCTGTGATTGCCTGGGCTTGGACCACAAGTCGCGACACGCCCCGGGACTGCGCGCCCGCCGCACGAGCATCTGCCTTGTTTCCATTGCCGGCAGAGATAAACCCGCCGCCCACGATCATTACAGTGAACATAATCCGCAAAGTATTGCTTTTCATCCGGTAAGCCTCCCAAATCAAAGCCGATGGCGCCAGCTTCCGACACATCCACAACTACCCCTTAACTAAATTGCGCGCGCCTTCGGTCTAATTAATACCTCTGGCAAGAGCGGTGCCGCACCCCATTTGGCAAAACTGCGCAACACACGCGCACGCCTATGCGCCCAAATGCGTCCAGACAATACTAAATGCGGCAAGAAGCGGAATTGGACAAGAGCGAGATGGGAAGTGGATACGGCGGGGTCATCCGAACGTAGCTGCGCCATAATTTTGCACAAAAAGTCTTGCCGTGAAGTTTCAAAGTCTTGCCGCGGCTTTGCCGCTTTCCTTGCGGTAAGCCTCCGGCTTACCGAAGATGCTGGTTTTGTTCCAGGCTCCGCCTCAACCTCTTGCTCTTGCATCCCGAACTCAACGCGGAGGCATAGCCTCGTGGAAAAAGGCCGGTGCGGTAAGCCGTAGGCTTACCGCAAGGAAAGCGGCAGAGCCGCGAATGTTTAGCGACGACTTTTGTGCAAAGCCCTGCACCATTATTCTTCTGCCGTGCCACCTTTGTGTGAATCAAACCGATAAGCTACTATCAAACCGAATCCAACAGCGGGTAGGAAACCATGGACAATCATTTCGTCAAAATTACGGACACAAAATCGTTTGAGCAACTTGCAAGTCGCTCAAACAACCAGCCAGTCGTAATATTCAAACATAGTTTGACCTGTCCCATTAGCGCCGCCGCGTACGAACAAATGGCCGAATTTGACGGGGAGGTTGCGCTCATTGAAGTGCAACGAGCGCGTGAGCTTTCCACGGAGATTGAGAACCGTTTAGGTATTGAGCATGAGTCGCCCCAGGTTATCGTCTTGCGCAATGGTCAGGTAGTTTGGAACGCATCCCACTTTCGGGTGACCGCTGACGCTGTGGCCGAGGCAGTTCGCGACGCAGCCGACAAGAGCCAGTCGGAACCGCCGCAGCTTGGTGCCAGCGACTAGAGAAAGCATGATCGAAGCAAGTGAAAGACGGGGAGTGGCGATTGAGCCACGCGAGATCAAACAGGAAGGCGATTCGGGTCTGCGTATTACCTTCGCTGACGATTGCGTCTGCCTTTACACCGCCGCTGAATTGAGACGTGCCTGTCCTTGTGCACAGTGTGTCAACGAGTGGACGGGCCAGCGGGTACTAAAGCCTGAAGCAGTTTCGGAAGACCTTACAATCGCCGACTTGAGTATCGTTGGACGTTACGCACTTAACTTTCGCTGGAGCGATGGCCATGAGACGGGCATTTACAGCTTTCGCTATCTGCGCGAGTTGGGAGAGCGATAAGACCCAAAGCTCAAGTTCAAAGATCAAAGAGACCGCCCACTAACTGTATTGTATGAATGAACAAGACTTCTTTAATGAAAAGCAGGAATTAAAAAAGGCGACCTTTAGTTGCCCTAACTGTCGTGAACGCGCGGAATATGACGTTCGCTGGTTGAGGCGAACAAAGAAAACGAGTCCGCCGCGAGGCGCCAACGAGCAGGACCGAGTGCGTTTTCAGAAATCGCGCGACTATATGGTGCGAATCGATGACATGCTCGCGTGCAAGAGCTGTCGCCGCAGGTTTGACATCCCCAGTTCCCAATC
>JALYTI010000541.1 GCA_030854375.1 Acidobacteriota bacterium
TTCACTCTCGCACAACTGCTAAGCGCGCCGATGTGGGGCCGATTCTCTGATCGAGTGGGGCGACGGCCCACTCTCCTCATAGCCCTCGGCGCATCGGCGATTGCGTATCTGATTTTCGGCTTCGCACACTCGCTGCTCGTACTGTTTCTCTCGCGCATCGTACAGGGGGCGGGCGGAGGAACAGTGGGAGTGATCCAGGCTTACGTTGCCGACTCAACTGATCCTAAAGATCGCGCGCGAGCGCTCGGGTGGCTTTCGGCGACAACCAACCTCGGTGTGGCGCTGGGACCGGTGCTCGGCGCTTTTGCTATTGCACTAGGGAAAAGAGATCTGATGCCAGGATCGGCGACGCTCCATATGGGGCGCGCTGCGCCGGGAATAATGGCCGCGGGTCTTTGTGGCCTGAACATGATCTTCGTCGCGCGCTATCTGAAGGAGTCGCGTGATTTTAGTGAGCAGCCTAAGGCGGGAGAGGTGCGTCGTACTTCGTCGCAGGCGATCTGGCGCGTCATCTCGCATGCGAGCGAACCTTCGTCGCGTCTCATCTGGCTCTATGCGATCGCTATCGGCGCCTTCCAGGGAAGTTTTTCGGTGCTCGCGCTTTTCCTGAACGCGCGCTTTCAGGTCACGGAACAGACGATTGGATATTTCTTCATGTACGTTGGCGCCATCTCCGTTTTCGCGCGCGTGCTGCTACTCGGACGCGCGGTCGATTGGCTGGGCGAAGCGAATCTCTCGCGTCTTGGGATCGTGCTCCTCGCGGCAGGTGTTCTCGGAATGGCCGTGTCGCGGAACCTGGGGGCGCTGGCGTTGTCTGTCGCGCTGATTCCTTTGGGCGCGTCGTTTACGTTTCCATGCGTGACGGCACTCCTGTCGCGGGTCATTGCCGCGAGAGAACGCGGCCTCTACATGGGAATGCAGCAGACGTATGGTGGCGTCGCTCGCATCATTGCACCACTCTTCTTTGGTTGGGCGTTTGATTCGATTGGAGTGTCAGCGCCTTACTTCTTTTCCTCTGCATTCCTTCTCGCGACGCTTTCTCTAGGGTTTGGATTGGATCAGTATGCGAGGCCGGACCGCAAGCAGGGGCAGGCCGCGGCAACAGGCGGCAGGGGCGAAGCCTAAATATGGAGAAGAGCAAAGAACCAGGTAGCCGGGCATCAACGCCGGTGACACGGATCGAACACTTAAGCAAAGAAGTGGACTGCGCCAAGCCCCGGAGCGGGCGAAGCGGTTCCCAAACCCTTCCCGGGGCTCACTTCGTACCCGGCGACGATCCATCAATTACCGACGAGCAGTGGAGCGAAGGCGTCCGCAAGCACTTCAAAGGCAAGATCATCGTTGGGAAGGACTTGATGGAGATCTAAAGACAACTTGGCGGCTACTAACTGATCGAGGCGAATAACATTGACGAGGCGATTGGTATAGAAGCGCGGATCCCCATCGGCGCGTATGGGCACTATGGAAGTGAGGGCTGTGTCTGAGGCCGCAACCCAGGCGTCGGCGTAGTGACGGCAGCACCAGCAAGCAGTTAACGGCGAGCTATTTCGCTGCCTCAAACCTTCTGTTTTCTAAATCTCTATCGAAGCGCTTTTGCCGCCTCAAGAATCTGTTCTGGCCGGGCGCGAACCCAGTAATTTTCGGTGAGGTTTAGCCATCGCACAGTACCGGAGGAGTCCAATAGAAACTCGGCGGGCCGTGCGATGTCTTGCCCATTGATTCCCGCGCCTGCGTGAACCAGGTCATACCGGCGAATCGCCTCCGCTTTAGGGTCGGAAAGAAAAGTGAACGTATAGCCGGCTTGCTCACGCAAGTCGCGAGAAACTTCAGGACTATCTACGCTGATAGCAACCGGACGAATCCCGGCTGCATGGAATTTATCCAAACTCTGCTCAATGCTCCGTAACTCGGAGTTGCACGAAGGTCACCAATAACCGCGATAGAAGATTAACAAGACGCCCTTTGGATTTACTGAATCCGCCCTTCCGCTGATTGGCGCGGAGCTTAGGTCCGAAAGCGACACAACCTTGCCGTTGGTATCGGTGAGACTAAAGTCCGGCGCCTTCTGCCCGATCTGTGGGGCGCCTTGAGAACGAGGCAACCACTTCGCCATGATAAAAGTTGAGAAAACAAAAAACCCGAGAATCAAGACGCCGAGTGTAGCGAGCGTTGAAGCAACAATCCTGGATAACGTTGGCCGCCGCTGATCGGACGCGAACGCACGCTGAATCCCAAAGAAAAGGAGGACCACGGCCGCTGCGAGTAGCAACAGATTCGCCCAGGGAAAATCTCGGGTGATAGGAAACCTGACAAAAACAAACGGATAACTGAGAAACGCACCTACGCTAAGCAGGAATCCAGCCCAGATTTGCCAGTTGAATTTTTGCGCTCTCATGGCTAACTCTTTTTCACACACCGCAGATTTCGCAGATTACAGTCAACAGAAAAAGGTATTCAAGAGCCCGAGTTTTCCTTGCGACCCCTTTGCGGAAACTTTGCGCCCCTCTGCGATTAGAAAAGGGAATCGAGACCGCAAAGGATCAAGATCGCAAAGAACGGTTAAGGCGATGTCAGAACACTAAGGGTTTCTATTCCTCATGGCGGACGCGGCGAGGTCGCGCGCCTCCGGCAGCACCTCGACGGCTTTTAGAACTTGGGGGTCGTCGATGACCAGCACCTGTTGCGCCTTGACGGTTCCATAGGCTG
>JALYTI010000542.1 GCA_030854375.1 Acidobacteriota bacterium
GGGACGAGCAGGTGCAGGGTAACCGTGCTTATCGCATTCTTTCCGGAAACGAATACCTAACGTTGGTGCGGCGTGATGAAAACCTTGAGCGTCCTTCGGTTAAAAGTAATTCAAATGAGCAAGCCAACGCTCAACTGAAATCAGCTCGTGGTCGGGAAGGTGGGCCTGCCCCCGCTAGCCATCCTTCACACAACGCTGAATCCGGGACGCATGATGAATTGACTATCTCAAATGCTGATTGTAAGGCCCAGTATCGCTTTACCTTACAGCACTATACTTTTCCCGATTATGCCGAGATGTGCCGCTACCACCAGACTTCTCCACAATCACATTTCACCAAATCGCGCATCTGCTCGCGCGCGACTGAAGACGGACGCATCACGCTAAGCGACATGCGTTTTATCACCACGTCTAAGAACAGCGACCACCAACTTCGCCACGAGCGAACCTTAACGAGTGAAGCCGATTACGCCGCCTTATTGCGTGAGCAGTTTGGTATTGTGATTGCGACCTAAACTCCGGCTGATTGCTGTTTGCTGTTTGCTGTTTACTTTCAATTCCAGTGGGTCAGCCAGGTCGCGAGTACCAGCCAGGCCTTCGTATTCCCAATCAACAGGCGCAGTGGATGCGATATGACAATTAACGACCCGGCCAAAACCGTAGCGCGATGCGGGCGTCCTCGCGTGGCAAGATCGTAAAGCAGTATAGGGACAATAAAGAGGTCGCTCAGACCAAAGAAAGCCAGCGGGCCGAACTGCTGGATGAAAGCAAAAGGTAACCGCGCAACAGCCGCCGGGAGGATCGCAATCGTCGCCAGCAGCATCAGCCTTTTGTGTGCCTCAGGTCGGCGGCGGTAATAAAAGGCAGTCACAACAATCATCGCGAATACCAACATGTCTCCCAGCGGGATAGTTAGAAACACGAGTGGAGAAGGTGAACCCGGAGGGACATCGATAATCCTGGCTCTGATGATGGCCGTGGTCGTGCCTATGATCACCATCAGCGTTGCAATCACGGCGCCGGCTATTCCTAACCGGCGATGAATGCGAGTCTGGTGTGCGGCCGAGTGTGGTCTGCGTTAGGAAGAGCCCCAGCCATGAAGTGAACACCAACCCATGCAGATGAAGCAGCGGTATCAGCGGGCGCGTGTCGAAATGCGACCGCAGGAAGTATGTGCGCGAAAAGCCCGCGAAGACGGTGATCACAAAGGCAACGGACATTCCGGTATAGAACAAATGCTCGCGTCGCCTGCTCTGGGTACGCTGGGTAACTATCTCGTGGGTAGCGATCTCTGCGTGTGCTGCCATAGTTCTATCTTCAAATACGCAAGGCATCTATGAAGGCGTTCATGTTCGACACGCAAGGCATTTATGTTCGAATTGCGAAGGACGGAAGTATATTGGAATAGCCGCCTGGATGTCATCGCCTATTCCCCGTCTTGGGGTCACTTTTGGAATTTTCCGCGCGACTTCGTACTGGGACACTTCTGGATTGACTCGTCACCGCGCGGTGCGTAGCATTTTGTCTTCTAATGGGCAGTAAGCGGTGAACGTCGAAGAGTCGGTGATAGAAGTGGAGGCAGCAGCGATCGCAATTTGAAAAGCCCGCGAAGCGGTCGGAAGCATAGAGCCTGGGGTGTAGCGAAGCGAAACCCCAGGACCACCAGTGGGAAAAAAAGCATCTGCAAAGCCCGCGAAGCGGGCGGCAGTCCATCTACAGCGCAGCCTGATCGTTGGCACTCGTTGTGTCGAGCCTCAAAGGTCTGCCGACTGCTCCGCAGGCTTCAAATCTTTACGACTTCTTATTCCTGGGGTTTCGCTTCGCTACACCCCAGGCTTTATGCTTTCAGCCGCTTCGCGGGCTCTAATCGATCTGTCTGAGGGCAGTGAGCAGTGAAATTCAAAGGTGAGAGGTGTGGGAATATGACGTTGCAAAAATGGCTACGATCTCGAAGATGGTTACTAACACAGAAATGGTCCGTGGGGCTTTGCCTAATTAGCGTAATAGCCGCAATCGCTTTGACGAGTTGCAAGCCCGGCAGCAATACGTCGGGCAGTAATCAGAAATCAGCAACCAACTCTGACGCCGCGCAGCCGAGCGAAACGGGGGTTGAAAAGGTGAAGCCGGCGCCTGGAACAGGGAATGTTCAGGGAAAGGTTTTATATAACAGCAAACCAGCCGAGAACATTAAGGTTGAGTTATGCGAGACGTTCAGCCGCTTTTTGGGCGGTTGTGGTGTACCGAGCTATACCGCACGAACAGACAAAGATGGAGAGTATGTATTTACCAACGTGGCACCAAGAACATATGAAGCTTTGATAGCATATGTCTTCGACACAAACTCATACATCTTTGCGACTTCCGGGATCGCAGGACTCAGTGCGGCGAAATATGATGTTGTTGCTGACAAGACGTTTTTCGTCTCGCCGATCAATCTTTTCAAGAGCGATCTAAAAACGCTCAATCCTAAGGCGGGCGCAAAAGTAAGCGCACAAAATCTGGAAATAAAATGGGAGCCTTACGCGGACGCTGCTTACTATAAATTCAGCATCCACGCTGACGAACCCAGTATTACTTCGCCATACATTAACGAACGCGTTGAAGCCACGTCTTTCCCACTGGATAAGCCTTTGCCGAAAGGCACATTTCGCTGGCAGGTTGAAGCTTTCAACAAAGACGATCGTAAGCTGTCGGAGAGTGCGGATG
>JALYTI010000543.1 GCA_030854375.1 Acidobacteriota bacterium
GCTGGCCTTGTTCCAAACATTTCGCGGCGCCAATGTCTCCGATAAAACAAAGCCAGCCACCTTCGCCGCCTCAGGCGTGTCGAAAACTTTTGCCTCATACTGGGCAGCAATCTCTTTAGGGGTCATGGTCGTTTGAACTCTGTACTTTGAACTTTGTGCTTTGTAGTTTGTGCTTACCCGCTGGCTCAGCTGACTAGCATTCGAGATTTCGAAGTCTCAAGCTCAAAGTTCAAAGATCAAAGTACACAAAATTCATGAAAACATATGACAGTGCTATTTATCCTTGGGCATTACTTCTTTCCCACTCTGAAGAATCTCGCGCATCATCCGCTCCTGGGGCACCGAGAGTATCTCGAGACCGTAAGCGCGTCTTTGTTCCAACTGTTCGCGTTGCACATCGGTCATTTCGGGCAGGTGCTTCCTGGTCCACGCGTTTTCGACAAACTCGAGTGCATAGTCTTTCCTCATCGGATGTCCTTCCCAGTCAGGCGGCAGTAACAATCGTCGCAAGTCGGGATGGTTGTTGAAACTCACGCCGAAAAGATCGTAGACCTCGCGCTCCATCCAATTTGCTGTGGGCCAAACACCTGTCACGCTATCAACTGCCGCGCCCTCAGGTATCGACACTTTCAAACGCACCCGTTCATTTCGGGGGATGGAATACAGGTTATAGACGATCTCGAGAGGCGCCTCTTGCCTCATCGGAAAATGCACACAGGTTAAGTCGGAGAGGTAGTTGAATCGTGTCTCCGGATCGTCTCGCAGGAAATTGCAAACTTCCACAATGCTGGAAGGTCCGATTCGTATCGAAACTTGCCCGATAAACTCTGTGGCCTCCGTTACCGCGCTATCAAATTTGGCTTTTAGTTTTCTCACCACCTTGTTATCAGAAGCGTCCACCGGCTTTGGACCTTCTTCCTTCTTCTTGACGGGAGCTTTAGGAACGCCTGGCGCCGCGGGAGTTGCCTGGGCGGATTTCTCCTCGAGCGACTCTTTAACAGCAGCTACTCGAGACTTGGCCTGTTCGACCATCGCGGCCTTCTCGGCATCCGCTCCGGCCAACTCACCTGCGTCCGGAATAGATGAACTGGGTGGGGTCCCCTCGGAGTCAGCAGGTGTTACAACGCCTGGCGGTTTCCCGGTCGACTCGTCTCGGTTATCGTTGTCGTCTGCCATCCGCTTTCGAATCCCATAACTACACCCTGACTTAAGACCGATCCGTTAGGGGCTGGATCGCGCCAACAGTCCGGGTCGAAGTGTTAATAGCTGTTACAAAAGGTCGGCAAAAATGGATTTAAACATGGCGGTTAATTGCTGTCAACAAAACTTGTTTTTCACGTCCTGAGCTTCGCAACGTGACCATTGAAATTCGGTGGATCAACTCGCGGCGGTTACCCAAACACGACGTAGCCACCTCACCGTCTAATGGAGGTTGAGTGCTTGCCCCGACGCAACAAGCGGGTCATGAGGTCAGTACCACCACGCGGTAGCGGGTGGGTGCGTTGCATCCACTCAATCAGCCTCTACTCCCTTCCGGAACCCACCCGCTACCGCGTGGTGGTACTGACCTCATGACACGCTCGTTGCACTTCTGGGGGAGCAGTCAACTCACATCAGTTGCCAGGTAGTGGGTTAGTTTCGATGACAGTGTCCGATAAACTTCAGTTTGTCGCCGCGCAACGACAAGCTAAAGCTTATCGGACATCAAACTGACCCACTACCCAGTTGCCAACGCAACTTGACGGTACAAGTGGTGAAACCCTATCATGGTTCGTTTGAAAAATGCGGCTTTTAGCTGCCTGTAAACGAGGTTCTAACGAGTAATGAAACCAGGAATTCACCCGGAATATCACGAGATCACAGTTAGCTGCGCTTGCGGCGAAACTTTTAAGACTCGCTCTACCAAAAAAGGCGACTTGCACGTTGAAATTTGTTCCGCTTGCCACCCGTTTTTCACCGGCAAGCAGAAGTTGGTGGACACGGCGGGCCGCGTAGACCGGTTCAATAAACGATACGGCAAGAAGACTCCAGCGGAGAACCCCACCGCTACCCAATGATTTTGAGCAAGTGAGGATGAGGTTTGATTTTTTACCGCCACTAGTAAAAATTCAGAAATAAACGCCGGCGAGAATTCGTCGGTCGCTAAAGGTGCATCAAACGCACTTGCGACCGCCGCAAAACGCCGGCGTTAGTGTTTGGTAGGACAGGCATTCCTGCCTGTCTCTGGAATGGTGGCAGTCGGGAATGTCCGTCCTACAAAGGATTAATTGACTACAAACGAGACCGATTTACTATCTTTGGAATTGTGACAGGCAGGAATGCCTGTCCTACAAAGCTTTGCACAAAAAGTCCATCACCGGGTCGACGCGGAGTGTTCTCATTAACACCGTGGCTTCAGCCCGGTGATCCGGCCGGTTAACATGAGCTGTCCAACCGTTTCAACGGTTTTCGGCGGCCCTGTAAACCGTTAAAACGGTTAAGGAAAGTGGAAGCGTCCTTTATCACCGGGCTAAAGCCACGGTGTTAATGAGAACGCTTCGCGTGATGAGGGTTACGCCAATGCTGGCAACGCTACTAACCGCGCCAGTCATTAACGACTTTTTGTGCAAAGCTGTCCTACAAAGGATCTAACATTGAGCGCAAACGAGAGAGATTTAATAGTCGGCGGTCAGGCAGTTATTGAAGGCGTAATGATGCGCACTC
>JALYTI010000085.1 GCA_030854375.1 Acidobacteriota bacterium
TTGTGGCATTTCCAACCGTTGAGTAAAGTTCACGGGAACCAGCACGCCGTCGACTTCTTTGAATTTCTTGTTCTCCGTGCCGAAGGTATACCCGCCATACGGAATCAAAAACGTCATTACGCGACCAGTAGCTGAATCGATGTAAAAGTCGGTGACGTTCCCATCGGCATCCGCGATCCTGAACGCACGTTGCTTCTTTTTGTCGGGAAGTGCAGTCACTGTGTAGCCCGCTTGATCGAACCTGGCCAGGACCGGCAATCCAAATTTACTCGCGGGTGGCATCTCGACGCCGGGAAGTGAGCTGTAAGATCGCTGACCGTCATAAATCTGCTTAAAACTAACTGCAGGCCGGGCATCGATTTCCAGGCGAACCTTGTCGCCGGCGATTACCCAAACAAATCCACCGGGAATTGATTGCGTTGAGTTAGGTGCATAGAGATCAACCGAACCTCGGAGCACCATACTCTTCAGTGATCTAAATTTATCTCCACCCTGAGCTGCGAGAGCTGCGCGGGCGAGGTCGATGGGCGCCGTTGTAGATGTGATCGCTGTGGCAGGCGTAGGGTCTTTGACGTTGGCCGCAACGGCCTTTGTGTTCGCGTCGCCCTGGGCATAGACGCCAAACGAAAGGCAGGTAATAAATGCCAGCAAGGCTAAGCCTTCAATCAAGATTTTCTTCATGGGATTATTCCTCTTGGTGATCAATAACTGTTGGAAGTTAGAAACAAGAAAGTTTATGCGAGCAAGCGGCCTGACGCTCACAATAGGATCTTAAGCGCACATCTTAGAAACTGAAGGCCGCTTCTTAAAAATTAAATCGCACTTGCGCCGTTACCCTTCGGTTACCGGCACCGCTGCCGCCGCCCACTCCGCCGCCACCACCACCACCGCCGCCGGGGCCGAAGCCTCCAAAGCCACCGTTGAGCGAAAGGCTTTGGCCAAAGAACGGCGAAGACAAATTACCGACTGGATTTCCCAGGTTCACGTGGTTGAGTAAGTTCTGAAAGTTTAACGAAAACTGAAGGCTATAGCGTTTAGCTTCAGCGCCGCCTCCCGCGGGACCGCCAATACCCGCCAAGCCTCCGCCGCCTCCACCCCCGCGGCCTCCACCTCCACCGCCTGGACCACCCCCGGGAATACCGCCGCCGCCGCCACCGCCAATACCGCCTCCTCCACCGCCGCCAGGAATCCGCGGAACTCCGGCGCCTTGTCCTCCGCCCGCAGTACGCTGTCCCGCCTGACCCTGAGCTTCCTGGCCGGCTCGATTGGACGCGGTAGCTGAATGGATTGCGCCAAAGTTCCAAGTCTTGCTGACCCGCATATTAATGGAAATGAAGCCGGGTCCTTCGCCGAAGTTGCGTGGAATCAATGCTTCTCCCGGTGCTGGACGTAAATTAAAATTTCCGAATCTGGTACAGACGATGTTTGCCGCGGGGTTGTTGCAATCTACAGTCGCCGGAGCGAAGGAGGGACGTTCGGTAAAGAGCCGGTCACCATTCGTATCTTGCCCCGTAGTGATATTGAATGGCCTTCCGGTACTCGCAACGATAAATGGATTCAAGCTCACTTGCCACCATGGCAAATTAATTGTGCCGGCGAATGTAAAACGATGCCGAACGTCGATGGCTGCGCGACCAAACTCTCCCGTCAAGTCATACGAATTGGCGGGAAATAGCGAGCCGCCCTGCCCATCGGTGTCGTTTGTAGTTTTGCTCAAGGAGTAACTCGAGAAGAAAGTGATTGCTCTGCTAAACCGGTTATTGAAACCAATGAACAACTGGTTCTGATTAAAACGCCCGCTCGACTCGTATTGATAAATCTCTCCTATGTTCCCAAAAGGACGGGCGCCGTTAGCTCCAGGTATCGGCGCGTTGATGTCTCGGGCTCGAATCACGTGCTGAATACGGACCAGGAACACTCCTGCAAACAATGTGAACTTGTAGGGTAGCTGGCGCTCAACCTGTGTGCCTCCAAGATAAACAATGGGAGTCTGAAGATCGCTGGCTACACGCCAGGTAATCTGACGCGCCGCTGACTGGAGAAGACTCAAAGGCGGCCGGCTAGGAAATGTGTCAAGTGGCGACGATGCCGGCGTAATGAACTGTCCACTCGCGTTGTAGAGAGGAACCTCACTAACAAAGAACTGTTGCTGATTGACGCCATTGAAGCGGTTTGCTTGTAGCGTATTCCCTTCGCCGAAACGATTGTAAAAGACACCGGCGCCCCCGCGAATCACCATCTTGGGAGGCTTGGCGCTATTTGCGGCGCCCGGCGACCAGGCAACGGCGAGACGCGGCGCAAAGTTAAATTTGCTGCTGATGTTTGACTGGTCCTCATATCGTAGTCCGAAACTCAAGGTTAGATTTGGCCGCACACGCCAATCGTCCTGCGCGTAAATACCAAAGTCTACCTGGGAAACGCTGGCTTGAGGATTCCCGGATGAAATGTTGAATTGCGATGGGCCCCCACCCCGTCTGCGAACCTCTTCGGGCGGAAGGTTGTATGGTGCGCTACTGAAAACAACTGTTCGACGATAACGTTCGATACTATCGACGAATACAGGCTGGTCCGTAATTGGATTATTGTTTGCATCCAAAGTAGGAACAAGTCCACCTGTGAAAGTAAACGACCCGCCAAAATTATTCGGGTTAATGTCGGTAATGCTCACGCCGCGAATACGGCCGCCAAATTTCACTGCGTGGGATCTCTTTTGCCAGGCCAGGAAGTTTTGCAGTTCCCAACGCTTTTCAGTATTTGTAACTTCGCCGACTTGCGACCCGCCACTAATGAAGGAACTGCTCACATTGACCGTGGGTATTGAAATGTCGCCCAGACTCTGCGCTCCCTGGCGCGTAAATTGAAACCTGGTTTCGTTAATCATTGAGGCATTCAGTACCGCCGTTTCGGTAAACTGAATGTTCTGTTGCGTAGAGGAAGAAGTGAACGCCCGCTCAGGCAATGAAAATCCACCCACACCATTATTCTGCGTGCTCGAGTGGTTGTAACTGTAGCGTGCAATCAGTGTGTTGTTTGAATTGATTTGGTAATCGACGCGGGGGCTAAACGTGACATTTCGCCTGGGCACGACAACCCCAAACCCAAGATCAAATGGATTAAAATTTGCATCGAGCACAGTTGCCTTAACCAGCTCATTGTCGTCAACTTCACGTCGCTCGAAATCGACGAAAAATGATGCTTTCTTTTTCACCAACGGCCCGCCAAGGTTTCCTCCATACTGTCTGACCTGGTAGGGCGCGCGCTTCTGTGAGCTGGTCGCGAAAGGATTGCGCGAGTTGAGGCTCTCGTCCTGGAAATTGAAAAACCCGCTGCCACGGAGTTTGTCTGTACCGGGACGCGTAAGAATATCGATCCGGCCAGACGGCTGATCGTTTTCGGCGGCGAAGGGATTTTGATTAATTCTAATCTCGCGGATCGATTCCTTGGGAGGCAGCCGTCCTCCGGAGAAACCGTCAACAAAAATCTGTCCCCCATTTGGCCCCATTGAGGGCCCGGCGAGTGCCTGCAATGCCGCCGCCAATTCATCCGGATCATCCGGTAAGGCATCGAGATCCTTCCCGGTGATTAGTGTTTGATTAGCATTGTTCGTTGCTTCGGTGCTGAGCGGAGTTTCAGCAGCAATGGTTACTTTTTGTTCTTCGATCGTAACCTTCAAAGTCAGGTCCATTGATTTGCGTTGGCCGGCGGCCAGGTCGATCTCCGTCTCATCGGAAACGGCAAAGCCGGTCGCGGAAGCGCTCAGCACGTATTTTCCCGGAGCTAGTCCATTGAACACGTAGACACCTTCGCCGTTGGTTGTTGTATTTTTTACGCCACCGCTGGAGTCAGTAAGCGTCACAGTAGCGCCGACGATCGTGGCACCCAATTCATCCGTGATCACGCCGCGCAGTGTTCCTCGTGCCTGCTGCGCCAGCGAACCTGCCACCGACAATAAGACAATTAGTACGACGCCTAAACCGTGTCGCAAAAGATTTCTGGAGACGTTCATAATTAGACCCTGTGGTTCGATCCGTTTGAACTACGTAATGCGACGCTGTTGTTAGGGCAAGCCGATTCCAAATTGAATCCCGCTGCCCAGACCGGCCGATGGATTCGGCGCAGCTTGACCGCCCGCCTGTTGCTGCCTGGCCGCCATCATATTGAGCAGCGTATCGGCCCCGGAGATCAGACTAATCGCTGTCAGGCGCGCGGGATCAGCGCCTTTCGTACTGGAAACGATGATCGTGTCGCCAACTTTTACGTCGGCGATGGAAATGGTCGGCAGGCGTTCGAGCATGTCCTGCACATTCATGCCGCCCCCGCCGGGGCGCATACCACCACCCGGGCCGCCTGGCCCCTGACCTTGCGCACCGGCCGGACCCGTCGCGCCATTAGGCTGAGGCTTATTACCTTGCCCTGCCGCTGCGGTCTGACCGGCCGCTGTCCCGTTCGCCCCGGAACCGCCTCGACCCATCATCATCATTCCACCCATCTCAGAGGGAAACTTTCGCAACACTGAGTCCTGCTTAACAACAATTGTTAGGGGCTGCTTCGTTTGCAAATCATTAATCTTCACTTCGCCGGTGGCAGGGTCGATAGCAGTCACTACACCACCCACCATGCGAAAGGAACCGGTTACGACTTTTTCAGCAGTGAAAGCCCTGGCATCCGGCGTACGCTCACCGAGCGCGCGAAGCTGGTCACCAACCTTTAGATCTTCAAACTTTGCGGGTTTCGCATCCGCAAACTTAATTGAGTCGGGCGCGTACCGGCGCACCTCGACTTTGTCCGACACGGGAATAATTATGGCCTGCACACCCGCCATTGAGCGATTAGAGATCGTTATCTCCTTCGTCTCGGGCTTAAGCGCTGTGATGATGCCGAGAATTCCTCGCCTTTTCCATTCGGCTCGTTCCTGTTCCTGCTTTTTCGCGATGTCCACTTTATTCATCACGATCAAAGCGGAGGCTGGCACTGACTTGCGGTCGTCCGCGACTTTTCCACGAGCCCAGATACGATCTCCTTCGCCAACCTCGGAAAACGCGATCTTCGTGGCGTTTGTCAACGTCTTCTCACCCGGAGCCAACCGCATATAAACGGTCTTGTCTCCCAGGGCTACCGTTACCAGGGATCCGGCGTCTGTTTTAACGATTAGTTGTTTCGCGGCGGCGTCAATTACTTTGACTTCGCCGATGGCGCCGTTAGGCGTGATGCCCACATCGCCACTCTGTTGCGGGGCCGAGGTGGATGGCGTCGTTTGTGCCTCAGCACCAGGACCGGCCAGTACTAATACGAGCACAAGCGCGGTCGCGAGAAAAAGCGCTTTCATCTACTCCTCCTGTTTAGTTGCGAATACCGCGAGCTGCCGCTTTGTTAGGATTTTGAACTAATGATGCAAACGTCCCGGCTATCGCAGTTTGTTACGCATAAGAATCGACTAATGTTCTAGTTAAGTTGCACGTTGTCAGAGGCATCCGGGCGCACGCGTCCTTGCGTTGTTCACGCCGGGTGTTCGAAAAAGTTGCACAAATCCTCCAGCCGGCATGCGCCAGAAAAGTCTTTGATGCACGTGGCCTTCGCTTTGTCTAAGTTTTTTGCTTTTTTTCCGTGCGAAAATCGCGTTCAGGCTTCCTGCCCCCGTTTCCAACCAACGCGATATCGTGCCGTAAGGGCGAGGCCCAGACTCGTGACCAATACAACCGCAACAACGATTGGCCAGATATACGGTAGGGATGAAAGCGTGATCCAAAAAATCGTGCCTAATAAAAGGGCAACCGACTCTGAATTTTGACCGAGCTTCAAGTATTTTCGTTGTAACCAGCGGCCTGTTGCGGCATAGATGATCACGCGTCCAAATAGTCCAGCTATGAGGATTAAGACCAGCGCCATTAGACCCACCAGCACGCCAATCATGTAGGGCAGATAATGGAGGCTGAAGGGAACCCCGGCCCCGATTATTAAAGCTCCCACGAATCCAATGATCGCAACGCGTCCGAGTGTCAATTGCAGGCGCGCTATCCCGCGGCTTATCGTCCCCGGCATTGCAGCGGTTATAGCGAGTGACACAATAAACCAAAATAGGGCCGCGAGTACTCGAAGGCCAATGTATGCCGGAGACCAATGAGGCGCCAACAAGTCTTTCGGGTTGCGCATCAAGTTTCGCAATTCCTGCTCATAACCGGCGTACATTATTGTCGTGCTGGCAGGGTTACGGTTCGGCACTTTGTCGGCCGGCCGGTAAGTGCCGCCCACGACCATCACATCGCCACCTATTCGCGATCCCTCAAGCTGAATCACCGAGCCCCCAATCGCGGCCACGTCGCCTTCCACTGTTCCCTGTACGATAACGTCGCCTCCCAACGCAATCGCGCCATTCTTTACGGTACCGTTAATTCTCAAAGAGCGGCCTACGCCATACGCGATGGTGTCGCTGACACCCTCCATGACATAAGGAGTATCAGATGGGTCAGGGTTCGTAAAACTCTGCGCATGAATTGCCCCCAGCATGAACAAAAAGGAAATGAGCAAGATGCCGGCGTTGAAAGCGCTTCGCAGCCAGGGCAGATCGTTGCGCGGTTGAAAGATTAATTCATTCACCATTGGGGCCGTGGATAAAGTCATACGAACGCGCAGTTATTGGATACTGCGCGTCCGGTGATACCGTGATATCAGGAGTGAGAGCAAGCCGATGGCAAGAGCAACAAGAAGAATACCAGTCAAGGCTGTCAGACGTGAGTCTGTGATTAGACCGCGGCTAACCACTCGCGAGATGAGTGTAAATCCAGCGGCGGCATCGTAGATGGCTTTCGCAAAGAAACCAATAACTCCGAAGACCTTGTCAGCGACTACTCGTATGTTAAGTATGATGGCCTTGCTCGAAGCCACGCCGAGCAACGCAAAGGCGGCAAAAGCCAGAATTACGCAAAACCGCAAGGCCCTCGTATGCTCCGCACGATCGCGCACACCTCTCATGTCGCTTTCGGCATGGACCGCTACCACCTGAGCAAAGTTTCCCGGAACTTCAAGATCAAATGGGGTAGCCAACGCCGAATCTAACTCACACATGAACAACCGTTGGGCCTGCAACTCTAAAGCACACCGACTACACTGTTTGAGGTGTTCTTCCAGAGTCGCTACCAGGGCAGGATCAAGCTCGCCATCGATATAGGCGGCAATGTTTTCAGTCTCGCAGATGTGATCGGTATTGGACACGAGTAATGGCGAACTAAACTGCGGTAATGCCTTTATTCAAAAACTCTTGTCGCATCATTTCACGAGCACGAAACAAACGATTCTTGACCGTTCCCAATGGCAAGCCCGTAACGTCTACAATCTCTTCATAGGTGAGGTCCTGTGAGTGACGCAAAACAACTAACTCACGATAAGCAGTCGGCAGCGTACGGACCACCGTTTCAATTTCTATTCTGCGTTCTTCACGCTCACTCTGTTGCTCGGGGCTTAGACCCTGGCTCTCGATTGGAAGATCGTAAGAATCGTTTTCGCTTCCAGCGACCAGAGATCGCTCTCGACCTGCGCTGCGCCGCAAGTGGTCGATCGCTGCGTTATGCGCGATCCTGTAAATCCACGTTGAGAATTTGAACTCCGGACGGTAACGCGAAAGCGAGCCATAGATCTTGATGAAGATCTCCTGAGTTAAATCCAGTGCGGCCTCGTAATCGCCCACCATGCGAT
>JALYTI010000086.1 GCA_030854375.1 Acidobacteriota bacterium
ACCGGCACCAAGGTTTGCATCGACGCTGTCCGGCTCTGTCGCAAGTATGCCCCGATATTCAGTATAAGACTTATCCACTGCGCCAGCATCAAGCAGCATTTGCGCCGCATCCAACTGCGCTTTCGCTTTCTTGACAGGGTCTGTTTCGGCGGCTATGTATTCTTTGAAAGCCGCCAACCCGGCGTCCGCTTGGGTGGGATCAGCCTTAATGACGAACAGGCGCATCGCCTCGGCGCGGACAGTCAAGGCAGCCAGCTTGTTGAGGTTATATCGGGTTAACTCCGCCTGGTCGGTCGGAACCTCTTCCGCCTTCATGAACTCAAGGGCCTTTGCGGAGGCAACGGCTGCGGCCGCAAAGTCACTCTTGGCTCCTTCGATTCCTTGGGTTCTTGCAGCTTCGTCCTTTGAGGTCACTCCCGCATTGTAACGAGCAACGCCACGAGCTGTATAAGCCCGAGTTTCGTTTGTCAAAAGAGCCGGTTGATTGGCATTAGCGGCCAATCCTTCCTCGTATTGCTTAATGGCCTCGTCGTAGTTCTTGGCGGTGAAAGCATCATTTCCTGCCTTGAACGTCCGGACGACTACTTCATTCGAGTTTCTGATCTTCTCGTTCTTTGAAACGATCTCCGCATTCTTCTTTAAGATTTCCTCGCGCTTAGCCTTATCTTCGCTGCTTTCGCTGGTTGAACTCGAGGATGCTCCTGGACCAGACGCCATCAGGGTCTTAATCTCTGCAAGCGTGAGACGTCTTCCATCACCCGGTGCGAGTTCAAGCGGATAATCAATATCTCTGCCCGCCTTGACGTTCGGAAACCAAGTGGGCCGAGCGGTAGGATGGCTCGCTGCAATCACATAGGTTCCCGTGTAAGGTAAACCCGCGAATACAAATTCACCTTTCTTATTTGTTTTGGTGTTGAATGTTCCGGGAATGTCAGTTCGATAAACGTCAATCGCAGCTTCGCTTGCGGGAATTGTTTTGCCGTCAGCTTGTTTGATGATGACGTGCCCGCGAAGGATTCCAGTCTGTGCGGAGACAAAAATCGCGGTTGAGATGATCAGGATAGGAAAAGCGAGAACCGGAAAAAAGTATCTGCGAAACATCTAAGAATTCCTCCACGAATATGCGCGGTAGTTGAAACTACGGGAGAGGTCTATGATGCGTCGACCGTCCCGCCGGTTGTCACTGGGCTAAATGAGAAACGACCTAAAGTTAATAAGCAAACCTCTTGCTGTCAAGCAGATATGGAACTGGATCTGTAACACCCGCCTCACGAAACGCCTTGAGCCGAAGTGCACAGGAATCACAGACGCCGCAAGCCTGTTCCGAATGTGAATAACACGACCACGTCAGTTCGAACGGCGCATTGAGTGTTCGCCCGAGCTCGACTATTTCGGACTTCTTCATCGCTATTACCGGGGTCCTGATCTCAATTCGAGTTTCTGGCTTTGTCCCCAATTTTATCACGTGCTGGAAAGCCTTATAAAACTCAGACCGACAGTCCGGATAACCCGAAGAATCTTCCGCAACGGCGCCGATATAAATTGCGTCGGCATCAATTGTTTCGGCCCAACTGGTTGCAACGCACAGTAGATGTGCGTTGCGAAACGGCACGTAGCTTGTCGGTATTGAATCGTTTGCAAGGTTGGCGGGAGTAACAGCGAGGCTTCGATCTGTTAGTGATGAGCCGCCGATTTGCGCAAGGTGTTCCAACGAAACGATCAGACGTTGTTTGACCCGGTAATAATTCGCAATCTCCTCAAAGGCTCGACGCTCACGGGTTTCAGTGCGCTGTCCATAAGAGATATGTAAAAATGCAAGTTCGCTGACGTCCTCGCTGGCAATCGCCGCCGTTACGCACGAATCCATACCGCCTGAAACCAGGCAAACAGCCAAGCTGGACCGACCTGCCTCCGCTTCGGTCAAGTCATCGTCCACATAAATTGAATCGTCATGTCCGCCCATCAAACGCCGCGTGCCTCCGGACCCCAGACATATTTATGAAGTTGCAATTGCATTCGAACCTCGAGCCCGCTACTAGCCACCCATTCTGCTAGATCTTTCAACTCTATCTTTCCCCATGCCGGAGAGATAAGAACAGTCTTTGAACGCTTGCTTAACTCATAGCGTTGGATAATTTCTCCTGCGTAGTTCCAATCGTCGAAATTCATAATCACAAACTTCACTTCGTCTTTGTCCGGTCGCAATCGCTCAAGGTTTGGCCAGTGGTTCCGTTGCTCTTCCCCCGAGGACGGGCATTTAACGTCCAGGATAATCTTTGCTCTCGCGTCAACATGTTCGGTGGAAAAGTATCCTCCCGTTTCAATCAGCACCTCATAGTCCTCGTCACACAAGAGTTCAATCAAGGCAAAGGCTTCGCGCTGGGCCAACGGCTCTCCCCCTGTGACTTCGACGAGCTTACAACCAAGAGCCCTTACCTGGTCCATCACGTCATCCAGCGAGAAATGATCTCCGCCAGCAAAAGTATATTCGCTGTCACACCATACACAGCGCATGGGACAACCAGTCAGGCGTACAAATGTGCAAGGTCGACCAGCGTGGCTCGATTCACCTTGTATTGAGCGAAATATTTCCGTAACTCTGAGCATTGAGAATCCAATTGCAGACAGGTTATCGATTCTCCTGTTTTAAGCTGTTGAAAAGCAACGTCAACGAGAAAGCTCTTGCCAGCGATGACAGCGAATTTCGAATCTAGCCCAGCCAATCAGAGGTGTCAAAGTGAAACTTAAGTCCAAACGAGCGGCAACTTGAAATCTGCTGATACATCCAAGCCTTCGGAACAGCGGACGATTAGCGAGTCCGCCGTGATAGCATGAAGGGACCGCATTTTGGATTTCGAAAAACCGCTCGTGAGACAAAGAGCTGACCAAATAGAAAAGCTGTTTGCCGACGGCGCCAGCCAGGTACTTGCGCGCGCCCTGGACAGTCACTCAGTAAGGAATGAGACTCTCATCCCACGAATCCGAGCCGCCGTTGATAAGTATGTGCTGAAAGATAACCAGGAAGCCTCCGCTCAAGAGATTAGAGATTTCATCAATAAACTCCAGGCTGACGACCTGTGCCTTATTGTCGCTTGTGAACAAGGAAATCAAGAAGCCTGGAGTGATCTCGTCGAGCGTTTTTCCACTACCGTTCGTTCTGCCGCGCGTTCGGCAAGTCCGAATGAAGAAGGCGCCGAAGACCTGGCGCAATCCATCTGGGCGGAACTGCATGGTCTAAGAGTTCGCGCAGACGGCAGACCGGCAGGCAAACTTTCCTACTACTCCGGGCGTGGCTCCCTGGCTGGTTGGCTTAGGGCTGTCGTCGCGCAGCTTGCCGTCGATCAGCATCGCAAACAATTCCGGCTTGTGCAGACTGAAGAAGATGCTGATCTTGATCGAATCATTCAACATAGCCAGGACGAATCCACTTGGTCTGGCCACGGTGGAGTACTTGATCCAGAGGTGGAGATTTCACAAAAGCTAGCGGGTGCTCAAATGCAAACAGCGCTTGCCCAATCGATCAAACAGCTTTCGGGGGAGGATCGCCTGTTGGTGAAGCTCTATTACTTTGATGGTCTTCGACTACGTGAAGCGGGCGCTGTTCTTGGTGTTCACGAGGCCACTGCAAGCCGCCGGCTGACACGCATTCATACCGATTTGCGCAAGCAAGTTGAAAAGATCTTGATTGAAGAAAAAGGCTGGACGAAGCCGGAGACCAAACGCGCATTTTCTGATATTGCGCTTCACTTTGAAGCGGGTATTGAGCCGTTGCTGGCGACGGAACCTGCTTTAAGGAAAAGCGAAAAGGAGGTTGCAGGATGATTGCAAATCTCTTTAGAGCGTCAAAGAGCGTCGAAAACGCGCGCCCCTGCAAGCAGGCGTGCCCAAAAGCGTTCTTGAATGGGCGCGGAATTTAGTTATATGAAGCAACCCAATAATCAGGAGGTCGATCTTCTGCTTCGATCGCTCGCAAGGGGGCGAAGGGCCGAGGAATCGCCATCGCCGGGTGGGTCGACATCTGGCGGCGAAAATCCGGCTCGACTGGGTCACCTAGACGCAGATGAACTCAACTCCTACGCCGAAGGTGTATTACCGGCTCCTGCACGGGCTAGATACACCGAACACCTTGCCGATTGTGAGAACTGCCGTCGGCTCGCGACCGGGCTCACCCAGGCCGCTGGAGCCACCGGTCGTTATGAGGTTCTCGACGAACGGAAGGGATCGGGCTTTTGGAGCCAACTCGGCGCGTTCTTCTCACCCGCAGTCTTACGGTATGCGGTTCCGGCGTTGGCGCTAACCGCTATTATCGCGATCAGTTTGATCGCGTTACGGCAACCCCGACGCCCTGAATTTGTTGCAGTAAACCAACCGACAGATTCTCCCGCTGCTTCGAGCGAATCCGGGCAGACCGAATTAAGATCACCTACTGAACCGACCGCAGCACCACAAAGGAGAATTGAGGCGAAGGCAAATGATGACGCGAGTGATCGGAAGAAGGAACTTTCAGATGAGAAGAGTAAGTTAGACCAGGCGCCCAGCACCTCCACTTCTGGCACCTCGACTAAACCATCTCCATTGAAAGATTCGGCGAAGTCTGGACAAGCCGGCGGAGTTGGGGCATTGAGTCCTTCTTTTGCTCCCGAGCCTTCGCCACCGCCACCGGCTTCGCGACCGGTGCCCAGCGAAGCAAACGAGATAACAACGATTGCTAAAGAGCAGTCCGCCGAGCGCGAAGACCAAGTACGTCAGCGAGAGCAAGACAAGAATCAGCCCAGAGACTCAAGCGCTTCTCAGAGACTTTCAAAAGCCGGTGCCATTGGACGTAGTGCGAGACGCGTCCCGGAATCCGGCATGGAAAGTACAACGGAAAGCAGAGCCGGCGGCAAAGACAAAAAAGAGTCCATTGACGAAGTTGAAACAAGGACCGTTTCAGGAAGGCATTTTCGTCGTCAAAGCAATACCTGGATCGATACGGCATATGACTCATCTCGAGCAACCGTTAATGTTGCGCGTGGGTCGGAGCAGTTCCGGTCTCTCGTAGCCGATGAACCCGGCATTCGTGCGATTGCCGCGCAATTGGCCGGAGAGGTCATAGTGGTTTGGAAAGGCAAAGCGTACCGGATTCATTAATCAACAGCCGTCAACATCCTTTCTTCAGTTTCCTATCAAGTAGCCGCTTGATATTAGGGAACAACCTTCTTCTTAAGGTCGTATCTGACAAGCCTACATTCCTATCTCGATTGGGTAGTGGTACATTACGAGGACTCTTGCAACCAGGGAAGGGATTCACTTGGAGGGCGTTATGTATTGTCCATCCTGCGGCAGCGAAATCACTGTTGAACTCAAGTACTGCAATCGCTGCGGAGCGAATCTTTTGTTGACGAGCTCAGGTAACCCGGTCCAGATGACAAGCCCGATAAAACTCACCATACCCAGCATTGTTCTTGGGTTAACGATTACCGGCGGGCTTGGAATCATATTTGGCGGGGCCTCGGAACTGGCACAAATTCAGGTTCATCCTGCCGCCATCACCTGGATCGTTATTTTCAGCTTGGCCACTCTATTTGGCTGTACAGCCTTACTGCTTCGCTTCTGGTCCAAAGTGATTTCGCTGAATCGAGAGACTCAGCCTCAACCGCGTTATGAACGGCCTGCGGTGCAAAGGCCTGTGCCATATCAGCAGCTACCGCCGCGTCTTGGACCCGGAGCGAGCGTGACGGAACACACCACCAGAACATTTAGCCCGGCTTATCGAGAAGGCTCTGATCCTGGAGCCAGGTAGAAACATTAGCATTGGATGACCTTAGCCGATGATTCCAAACAGATTCGTAGCAAGAGCAAGCACTAACGAAAGACTCTTCAGTTTACTTTTCACTTTCCTACTCTTAACCAGTTCCGCAACTGCGCAGACGGCCGGCCCGATTACAAAAGCCACCCGGCGATCTTCGTCGCAGTCTGCAAGCCGCAACCAGCAAATCTCGCGAATGGTTCAGGAGATTGATGCGCGAAATGTTGAGCGCACGATTCGCAAGTTGGTTTCTTTCGGCACTCGCAACACGCTTTCTGCGCAAGACGATCCGCAACGTGGTATAGGCGCCGCACGCGACTGGTTATTCGATGAGTTTTCGAAAGTGGCGGAGCAATCGGGCGGACGAATGCACGTACAGAAGCAAACATTCGAACAGCCGAAGGCCGCGCGTGTTCCTGTACCAACGACGATTACGAACATAGTTGCGACGCTAAGCGGAACACAGCCTGAATCCGAAAGTCGCACGTACGTCGTCAGCGGACACTATGATTCGATGTGCACTAGTCCTACGGATTCCACATGTGACGCGCCAGGCGCGAACGATGATGCTTCCGGAACAGCAGCCGTTTTGGAAATGGCACGTGTAATGGCGAAGTATAAATTTGATGCAACGATTATTTTCATGGCCGTAGCGGGTGAGGAGCAGGGCCTGCTGGGATCAACCTATTTTGCAGAGCAGGCAACGCAAAAAAGCATTGCCGTCGAGGGGATGTTCACCAATGACATCATTGGCAGTTCGCTTGGTGGAAATGGGGTTCGAGACGCCCACACCGTGCGCGTATTCTCAGAAGGAGTGCCATCAAACGAGAAGCCGGAAGAGGCAAACGTGCGTCGCGGTGTGGGCGGCGAGAACGATTCGGCTTCGCGGCAGCTCGCGCGCTTCATTAAAGAAACTGCGCAGCACCACGTCCCGGGCATGCGAGTAACAATCGTCTACCGACGCGACCGTTATTTACGTGGCGGCGATCACATTCCATTTCTCGAACACGGTTTTGCCGCTGTGCGTTTTACCGAGCCAAATGAGGACTATCGTCATCAGCATCAAAACGTGCGCATTGAAAACGGAGTGCAATACGGCGACCTGCCTCAGTTTGCCGACTTCACCTATATCGCTAACGTTGCGCGCGTGAACGGTGCTTCATTGGCTATGCTGGCGCTAGCCCCTGCACGTCCCAAGAACGTCGGCTTGATCACAACTCGGCTCACCACCGATACGGATCTGAAATGGGATGCAAACAAAGAATCGGACCTCGCTGGTTATGAAATTGTCTGGCGCGATACGACGTCGCCGATTTGGACAAACACTCGTTCGGTGGGCAGAGTAACCAGCTACACGATGAAGGGTATGTCAAAAGACAACTTTTTCTTTGGCGTACGAGCGGTAGATAAGCAAGGAAACAAAAGCCCGGTTAGCTTCCCGCGTCCCGTCCGGTAAGGGACTACTTTCAGCTCTAGCCCCCTGTTTTTTACCCAACTTTGGTTCCTCGTTGTGCGTCTAACTTCACGAGAAGCACAAAATAGCCTTAAAAAAGAGTGTCGCTTAACTAATCAACATAGGAATCGATATTATGAAATTCAAACATCACCAGTTTGGCCGCGGATTTTTGGTCGCGAGCAACATCGCAGCGATAGTCTCGACGCTTGCCCTTCTTTCCGGCACTTTGGGGGTGGCCCTGAGCGCACAGACAGCAGAGACGGGGACTGGTCACATAACCGCGCGGCTCACTGAAGAACAGCGAATCTTGCACGTTCTAAACCGGTTGGGATTTGGTGCCCGACCCGGTGACATCGCGCGTGTTAAAGCCATGGGGTTGGATAACTACGTTAGCCAGCAACTGAGTCCCGAAAAAATCAGTGATGCGATTGCGGAGGCGAAACT
>JALYTI010000544.1 GCA_030854375.1 Acidobacteriota bacterium
ATATGCCTGAATGGCCTCGCGCGCTTTGGCTGTGTTCTCGGGAGTTTGAACGCCAGGCCGATATTGAGCATGAATCGTGCGCGCAATGAAGGAAAGTGCGGTTTTGCTCTCCGGATCCATTTCAAGGGCTCTTCGTGAATGCTGCTCGGCCTCGTCAAAACGCCCTTCGCGATAACTGCGCGCGGCTTCATTGAGCTCATTCTTAGCGCGTATCCGATTGACCAGGCTACAACCGGACGTTGAGACAACGAGAATCGCCAACGCTATGGCGATTCTAGTTTGAGAGAGTTTCATTTATGATAGCTCCATCTTTAGAGATTGGGCCCACAAAGTGGGGCTAGAGCTGTCTCGCACATGCTTGAGCGGCCACGATCTACTTCTATTGGGGCAGATCGTCTACCTGCAGTCCGATCGGATTGGCGCCGGCGCCTTTAATCGCATCGATCACCTTCACCACGTCCCCATACTTTACGGATCTCGGAGCCTTCACAAATACCGTTTTTTCCAGCCGCTCTTCGTCAGACAAATCCGAACGCGTTTCCATGCCCGGTTTATAGGCATGGGTTTCTTTACGCTGACGGAAAAGCTGGACCAGTCTTTGACTCAACGGCGCGGTGTCATTAACAGAGCCGACGTTATCCTGGTTGAGTTTTAACTGTAGATCGCTGGAAATTGAAACGACGAGGGTCAGCGGGTTGGGTTTCAATTTGCTTAGGTCTTCATTTGGATCTCTTTGCGTCGGAATATCTGCCTGGAAGCGGCTCGGCTTAAGGGGCGTAATCACCATGAAGATGATCAGCATCACCAAAAGCACGTCGATTAAAGGCGTCACGTTGATATACGGCACCGCCCTCGACCCACCACCTGAACTTCCCATTCCCATGACCTTACTCCTTTAATAGAAACTACAAGTCCCTAACCAAAACAGCGCAGAGTCAGCGCCCTGCCGATCACACCTTTTTCTTGTCGGCGACTAATCCAATCTTATCCACTCCCAGGGCTCTTACCTCGTTGATGACGTTAACAACGTCGCCGTAGCTCACGCCTACGCCACTCTTAATGTAAACAACCTTGTCTTCTTCCTTCTTGATGTTTTTCAACATCGTCTCGACCCTATCCTTTAGCTGCTCCTTGCTAATTCTGTCCTTCCCAAGGTAGAACTCGCCATCATTCGGGATAGCGATAACGATCGAGTTGTCTTTGATGATCCTTTGATCTTCCTCAGGATTGTTCAGATCCTTTGGCAGGTTTACCGTTACACCATGTTGCAACAAGGGTGTGACTACCATGAAGATAATTAAGAGCACCAACATGATATCCACCATTGGTGTGACATTAATTTCGGAGGTAAAGTGACTCTCTCCCCCTCCTGACATTCCCATATTAATTCTCCTTCCGC
Source organism: Acidobacteriota bacterium (assembly GCA_030854375.1). Lineage (GTDB taxonomy): Bacteria > Acidobacteriota > Blastocatellia > Pyrinomonadales > Pyrinomonadaceae > PSRF01. Next base: position 1,400 of record JALYTI010000544.1, read on the forward strand.
GACTTGCCGCCAAACGCCCGGCACAGATTCGCCGGCGTCGAATATAAGACACCAGCGCGCAGATTAGGTTCCACCGATTATGGTTTCAACTGCTTGGTGCGGTTCTTAATGAAGTAATCCACCAATTCAGAAGCCGAGTTATCCATCTCAACGATGAACCCATCAACTTTGCCAGTGAAATAATTGAATAGCCAGACCGCCGGAACAGCGACGAGCAATCCAAGAGCAGTTGTGAAGAGCGCCTCAGAAATACCACTGGCGACCGCGCCGATGCCCGCCTGACCGGCGTTACCCATTGCGCGGAACGCGTTAATAATTCCGAACACCGTGCCGAACAACCCCACGAATGGAGCCGTTGACCCAATCGTCGCCAAGCCGGACAAGCCGCGCTTAAACTCGGCTGTCTTGATAGCTATCGCTCGTTGCAACGCGCGCTTCGAAGCCTCGATCTCATCGCCTGAAATGTCCGACGACTGTTCGTGGGCCCGAAACTCCTGCAAACCACTACTGACAACCATCGCCAGGTGCGACTTGCGATGCTTATCGCTGATGTTTATCGCTTCTTCAATACGATCATTCTTGAGTGCCTGCGCGACGCGCGGCGCAAATTCTCGCGACTGCTTCTTGGCCGCGGAGTACGTCAAGTAGCGTTCGACCATGATCGCGATCGAGTAAACTGACATGATCAGCAAAACGAACACAACTGCCAGAGCGACAAGACCCATACTCTTAATCATTGATATTAATGAGAAATGGTCTACTTCAGCAGTACCGGTAGGCGTGGCAGCCGCCGTCTGCCAGAAGAACACGATCAGGCTTAAGGCTTTCATTCCTAGAAGACTGGTTAGAATAGTCACGGTAAACCCTCCAAAAGGTTTTTCTTACATTAATTAGTCGCAGGGAACTCGCAGAATGAGCCTGCAGAGGCTCGCACGGCGTTGAACCTCCGCAGTTTATTGGGCCACGAAATTGTAGGTGATGACGCCTGTTACTTTAACCGGCTGTCCCGACAACTTGGTGGGTGAAAATCTCGCCCCGCGTGCAGCAGCCACCGCTACCGCTTGCAGCAATGGATGGCCAGATACTGCATGGGCGGAGATGACACTACCGTTCTCGTCGATTGTTACTTGAACTACGACTGTTCCGGAAGCGTGGGCTTGCCTGGCAATGGGCGGATAAGCTGGTTTTGGCAAACTGATCGCTTTGCCATTGAGCACTCCACCGGAGATCGGCGCTCTCGGTTTGGGTGGCGGCGGCGGTGGCGGTGGCTCCTCAGAAATATTCACTTTTGTCGGTC
>JALYTI010000545.1 GCA_030854375.1 Acidobacteriota bacterium
ATCTCAAACAGATCATCTTCCGATTTAGCTGCCTTCGGAATGACGATGTAACCTTTTTTTTCAAACATCCAGGCGACCGCGCCCGCCGCCGCCAGGTTGCCACCATTCTTGGAAAAGATGTGTCGAATTTCCGCCACTGTGCGGTTGCGGTTGTCGGTCATTGATTCAATCAACAAGGCCACGCCGCCTGGTCCGTAGCCTTCGTAAGTTATCTCTTCATAACTAACGCCCGCTTCTTCGCCAGTGCCCCGGCGAACTGCTCGCTCGATTGTGTCGTTAGGCATGTTGCCGGCCTTAGCGTCGAGGATCGCTTTACGCAGCCGGGCGTTTCCTTCCGGATCAGCACCGCCGGAACGAGCTGCAACCGTTATTTCCTTAATGAACTTTGTAAATAGCTTGCCACGCTTGGCATCGAGCGCGCCTTTCTTGTGCTTAATACTATGCCACTTAGAGTGTCCAGACATTAGCTTCGGGTCCTTCTGGAATTAGAGCTGTAGAGTTTGCAGGCGGCCAATATATCACAGGACTCAACTTGACATTAATGCCGCAAAAGCGCACATCAGAAAAACCGGGCCTGGCGGTTTGCGCTTCGCTGTATTGCTAACTCCTAGCCGGTAAATGTGTAGCAGATTTGTAAGCGCATTCCCCAATCGCCGGGTCAATTCTCTCGCGCGCCGGCGCACAAGTGCGCTCTCTAAACGATACAGTTTATTTTTTCTCTGTTTAGATAGCGGACTTGTCCGCCTTCGTTGGCGCCAAGGAATTGCGCGCCAGGCGCAGCTGGGCAGTAAGCACCACATTCCGGGAACCTACGCGAAGAATACAAGTTGCCAACCTCGCAATAGTGTTCCCGCAATCGCTGCCTGGAACAGCCACAGGACAATAAAGGCGACGATGGGTGAGATATCAAAAGTTCCGAGCGGCGGAACGATACGACGCAATGGCCCAAGCAACGGTTCAGTAGCATTAACCAGCAGGCGCATCACCCGGTTTGTGTAGCTAAGCATTCCCCAGGAAAAAACTATGCGGATAAAGATCAGCAATATGTAGAAACTGATTAGCCCGTAAAGTATATAGCCAACTACCGGAACGAGTGCGTGCGCGCGAAGACTGTTAAGGACTCCCGCGAGCGTGTTGACTATGCTTGAAACAAGCTGCAACGAAAACCAGCCCAGCAGAATCGCCAGCAATATCGTCACGAGAGGTGCGTACTTCGCATCAACACTCAGTCCTACCAGTGCGCGTCGTACCGGCATAATAAGAGGATCGGTGAGGCGACGGATGGTAAGCGAGCTTCTGCCAAAAGGATTCAGATCGGCCTGGTTCGCAATCAAACGCAACACAATTATAGCGATGATGGCGATAATGACAGCCACAACCGCCGAATTGATGAACCAGTAGATTCTACCGAGGATATTCATAATATTAATTCGAAAAACTCAAACTACTTCGACAGTACGATCCAAACGGACAGCCCGCGAAGGGATGCGTGACATTCTAACTACGTTCACCAAAAAGTGCAGTGCCCACGCGCAACATCGTGGCTCCTTCTTCGATCGCGATTTCAAAGTCGTGACTCATGCCCATGGAAAGCTCGCCGGCAAGTTCGCCGAAACTGCCCTCGCGCTGGAGTTGATCCCGCAGCTCGCGCAGTGTTTTGAAAAACGGACGTCCGCATTCGGCGTTTTCAAAGTAAGGCGGCAGGGTCATCAACCCTATCAAGCGAAGTCGCTCGCATGAAGCTGTAGCTTTCAACAATTCCGGCAAATGGCGAGGGTCGATACCAGTTTTACTCGCTTCGCCGCCGAGATCTACTTGAATGAAGACGGGCAGCTCTTCCCTCCCCTCTGCTGCGCACAAACGATCTAAACGTTGTGCCAGCGACGCCGAATCGAGCGAATGAATGACATCGAACAGGCTCACGGCCCGTCGAGCCTTGTTTGCCTGAAGGTGGCCCACAAGATGCCAGCGGGCGGCCCGGCGTCCCACCTCCAGTATTTTTCCTTCCGCTTCCTGAACCCGATTCTCACCAAGATCGGTAATGCCTAAGCTGACTGCGGCGCTCAATGTTCCCGCTGGATGGGTTTTGCTGATGCCAACCAGCGTTATCTCGTCAGGAGAGCGGCCGCACCGCTTCGCTGCTGTTTCAACTCTCTTGCGAACGTTTGCGAATCGCTCTCTCAAGGTCTGAACTGCAGATGATTCTTCCACCATGTTTAGAAATACATTCCGAACAAAGGATGAAGTACTTTTAGATGTTGGCTTGCCGCCTTTTCCCAATTACCTTACCATTCGCATAATGAATTCCCCGCATGCGGATGTGGCGGAACTGGCAGACGCGCAGGTCTCAGAAGCCTGTGATGGAGACATCGTGGAGGTTCAAGTCCTCTCATCCGCACCAGCATTTCGTAAGAAATGGCGAGCCCGTTGTTGAGGGCTCGCTTTATTTTGGAACTAAAGCGGTTCCCAAGCGTCTAAAAAGTTGCCACAGGAATGTCGAGCACGGTGTTTTCTTATCAGAGACCAGGTTTAGGGCTTCTTCAAAGGCGTGAAATGAAGACTGAACAGGCTGCGGCAATCGAACCAGGCAGGACCTACCGATTACGGTCGTCTGAAGCGGGCGCAGATCTTCAGTTAAGAATAGCTACCAAACCTGAGCGAAATCCCGTCCACGACCTGGTTGATATGGCCTACGC
>JALYTI010000546.1 GCA_030854375.1 Acidobacteriota bacterium
AGCCGGCGCCGTTCAGCGGGCACTTAACAGTTGGGCCCTCGCTGCCAATATCACATTTGTCGAAGTTTCTTCGAAGGCTCAATCGATTAGCCCAACGAGTGGTGGTGACGGTGTCAATCTGATCACCATTGCTCCGACTGCAGAAAATCTTGCCATCTTCGGTGAAGGAAATAACACGGCACGCTCCCGCGTCTTTTATGATCCGGAAAGCGGGGAGATTAGTGAAGCCGATATCGTTATCAATCCTTTTCCATACTCGGCTGAAGGTGTGCCCATCCAGTTTTCCACAGACGGCACGCCGGACACGTACGATCTCGAATCGACGCTTGCCCATGAGATTGGACATTTTCTTGGACTGGGTCATTCGAATGTAATAGGCGCGACAATGCAGGCGTCCCAGGGGCTGAACGGGACTTACGACTCGCCCGCGTTCACCGAGCGTTCCCTTAGCGATGTTGACGTTACAGCAATTCGCAGTCTCTATGGATCTCGGGAAAAACTGGGTTCTATCGAGGGAAGAATTTTGAACAGCATCGACGGAGCTCTGTTACCTGCGATTGGCGCTCACGTTTGGATTGAAGATCTATCTTCCGGACGTGTGATTGGAAGTAGCCTGACTACTTCCAGCGGAAAGTTTGGCATTCACGGCGTTCCACCCGGTAACTATCGGGCCGTGGTTGAGCATAACGACGGCGCTGCCGGCGAAGCATCAGCCCTCACCGCTGTTGGTGCGCACGAATTGCCTATGCGACAGCGAGCGTTTCGCAGCGCGGAGATCAAAAGCCGTTTGCGAGTCGCCGCGGACAAAGCAACCACGCTAAACTACATTCTTGTACCTCCACAGAATTCGGCTCCCGCATTGAACCCGCGCTACATCGGAATAAACGGCGAGCTCTCAACTGTGCCTGTGCCCGCTAAGGCAGGCACGAAGTTCACCCTTTATGTTGGAGGCGAAGGAGTGGACCAGGTTCCCGGGAGTGGTCTCTTGGTCAGTTCTTCTTTCATCACAGTCGACCCTGGAAGTCTGATGTTGCAGCAGTTCAACAGTTCAACCCCCGTGATTAGTTTTGAGGTGACCGTAGCAGCCAATGCGCCACCCGGGGACTACACCCTACGCCTGCAGTCAAATTCCGGTGAGATCGCCTATCTCGTCGGCGGCATTACAATGAATCCCAGGTTTTGATTCGTGCTTCACGCGTTTCCCCTTCAGCAACATGTAGGTACTTTGAAGTGCGCCGGCTTGGCGGCGCTTTAGTTTTCGTCTGAAAAGTAGTTTACGCAGGCAGGAATCGGCGGTGCTTGGTGACGCACATTAAAGCGCCGCCAGGCCGGCGCACTCCAAAGCGTCCTTCCTGCTTGTCAACCATTCCTATCTGCCATACATTTTCGCCTTAGAAGTATCCTGACACTTCATTTCGGTTCCAAGCGTCGTCACTCCTATCTATTAGGGGAAGTACTGTCGCTCGGCGGAGTTTCGTTTACATTCTCGCCCTATGAAACGCAAGTTGCTCGACTACCTCAGATGTCCTTCGTGCTCCGGTGCAATTCTATTGGCAAAGGTTGCGCATTCGGAGAATGGCGAGATCTTAGAAGGCCAACTAGCTTGCGACGGTTGCGCGGAGACTTTTCCAATCACGCGAGGCATCCCTCGTTTCGCAACGCCTGAAAAACTTGAACACGATAAAGCCGCAACCGCGGAGAACTTTGGTTGGCAATGGCAACACTTCACCCACAATGACGATCTGTACGCTGATCAATTTCTCGGCTGGATTTCGCCCGTGCGACCTGAGTTCTTCCAGGGAAAGGTTGTGCTGGAAGCTGGTTGCGGCAAAGGGCGTCACACTCAATTGGCAGCCAGTTGGGGTGCGCGCAACGTAATTGGAGTTGACCTCAGTGATGCGGTGGAAACCGCGTTTGCCGCAACTCGTAACCTGGAAAACGCGCACATAGTTCAAGCCGACATTTATCGTTTGCCCGTCGACCGGAATTTTGACTACGCATTTTCCGTCGGTGTATTGCATCACTTGCCCGATCCGCAAGGCGGCTTTCGCTCGTTGGCTGCGAAGGTAAAAGACGGGGGCCATCTTTCAGCGTGGGTGTACGGTGCGGAGAATAACCAATGGATCACGCGCGGCATAAATCCCTTGCGCGAAAAATTCACATCTCGCATTGATCAGCGTGCCCTGTTGCACCTTTCAAAATTGCCGACAGCTCTGTTGTATGCCGCCACGAAGCTGGTGTATGGACCACTCAACCGTTCGAACGCCGGCTCAGGGCTGGCCCAATATCTTTTCTATAACGATTACCTTAGCGCGATTTCGAGATTTGGGTGGCGCGAGCAACATACCATCGTTTTCGACCATCTGGTGGCGCCGACGTCGCATTACATTCGCCGGGAAGAGTTTGAAAAATGGTGGCACAACATCCAGGCGAAGGAAGTAGAAATCGGCTGGCACAACAAGAATAGCTGGCGCGGATTCGCGCGGATAGAGGACGGACTAAATCAGAACCGCTCGCGGTTCTGATTTAGTTGCTAATCGGATGTTGAGCCGAGAGCTGGTAACTTTTGTATTTGATCTTTCAGTTCGATGTTTCGTTAGAAGAGGCGACTCAAACAAACAGTCGGTCGGCAAGGCTCAAATACAAAGTACAAAGCTCAAAGTACAAAGCTCAAAGTACAAAGTACAAAGT
>JALYTI010000547.1 GCA_030854375.1 Acidobacteriota bacterium
ATCCGCCGCCCATGAGAAGAACAATTGGAACATCGTCAGTGATGCCGTAACATTCCCGAGTCTCCTTTTCATCATGCCATTGGGAAAAGGCAATGTCGGTCGGTATGCCACACGTCACTATGCTTTCCTGTGGGGCACCCCATGAGCACAACTGATCGCGCACGTGTTTGTCTGCGACCGCATATGCGGCGACCTCCCGTTTTACCCACACGGGTTCAGCTTCGTAATCTGTAACGACGTTTACGATTCGTGCTGTGGTTAGTCCTTCGCGTTTTGCCATCGCCGCGATCTCACATGCCGCGACTTCAGTTGCGACGATGGTGTCGGGCTTGAAATCGGCAATCGCTTTGAAGACTTTTGAGCAGCCCCAGTAAAACGCCCACTCGGGCGCCGTCTGCTCACTCCTCAGTGCGACCCGCCGCGCAAAGAAGCGATCCCACAATCCCGGCGCGTAGCGAACCATTGCCCAGTAAGGCCAGACATACGCTGCTCGGAACAGAAGACGACAGCCGGCGAGCGCGTCGATGATGCGCACTTCGGAATCCGGCGCCTGCCTCACTACTTCACGCGCTACTGTTCGAGCGGCCTGCACGTGACCCGAGCCGAAAGAAAGGGTAAGCACCAGGACTTTCATAATTAAGAGGCAAACCTTCGAAACTGCTCTTCCAAATAGGCGGTCATTGTTCTTATCCGCTGTACTTGCATTCGTATTTTTTTGGCTTTCATCAGCTTTCCCTCCACCTCGTTAACCTGAACCCAAGCATGAGCGTAACCACGGCCATCATGCCCAGCGCCAAGAGTTCAGGACCTATTTGATTACTCCCGGTGAGCGTGGTATTGACGGCGCGCGCTGCGAAGGCCGTCGGAAGCCATTGAGAGACGGCGCGTAAGGTTTGCGGCATGGCCTCGGGCGGGTAATAAACCGGCGCGAGAAAAACTAGTCCGGCACCCAGCGCGTCCGTCAAAAGCGAACCTTCGGTGAAACTACGTGCGCGTGCCGCGATAACGACACCGAACCCGCAGAGGCAAAGGACCGTCAGCATAATTACGAGGGTCAACATCAGAATGCGAGGACGCATACCAACTCCTAGTGCGTGGCCGATCAAAAGCAACACGGTCGTGCCGAGCGCCGCCTGCACAAATGCAAAGCCGAGAAAACCGAAGACGTATGAAGAGGGAGCGAGCGGAAGCGTCGCAAACAGCTTCAGACGCCCGGTGAACCGGTTTTCGAGCAGGAGATAGCCGAGCCAACTAATCGAAGTCAGTGAAAGCGAAAAAACGATGGACCCGGCCAGAAAACGGAGGCGCGCCTGATTTTGCGCGGCTTCCACACCGCTTACTGCATTAGCAAACAAGTACATCCCTGCCGGAAATAGAAGGGCGGCCAAAAAGAATGGCCCTACTTCGGAACGCATGCTCATAAGCTGGATACGGAAGACGCAGATGATGTCTGTCAGGCGCCCCATGCTTTTCCCCTTGTCATTTTTCCCGGGGCAGGTCTTGTTCCTGCCCGCCCTTCTTTTGTCCAAAATGGGCAGGGACAAGGCCTGCCGCTGCGTTATCCGGCTCCGCTTGTGAGAACTGTTCGCCTGTGAGCGCGAAGTAAACGTCCTCTAGCGATGCTCGCGCGATCGAATATTCCGAAAGTCGCGCCTCTTCAATGTGCGTTTGTGCTTCCTTGAAACTTGCGAAATAGTGAACAGACAGATTTCCAAACGGGTCGAGATGGTCCCGATAGCTCAAGCGATAGCTTCGTTCAACTTGTGCGAACAGTTCATCAAGAGTGCCAAAAGCAATTAAGCGTCCTTGCGTAATAATGCCGATGCGGTCGCTCAAGCGTTCGGCCTCTTCGATGTAGTGGGTGGAAAGAATGACAGATGCGCCGTCCGTCACCGCGCGGCGAATCACTCCCCAGACGGATTGTCGCGATGACGGATCGAGTCCCGTTGTTGGTTCGTCCAGCACGAGCAGTGGTGGATGGCCCATCAGAGCTAATCCGATCAGGATGCGCCGCCGTTGTCCTCCTGAAAGGGAGCCGACACGCTTATTTTCTTCAGCGACGAGATCCAAAGAGTGGATAACTTCACGGGCCGCTGATCGAGCTTTCGTCTTGGAAAGATTTTTTAGACGAGCGAAGAGTTCAAAGTGTTCGCGCACGGTTAACGACTCAAAAACCCCAGCCTGCTGCGGCGTAATCCCCATCATCCGCTTTACCTGCTGCGGCGCTCTGATCGCGTTCATCCCAAAGATTTCTATGCTGCCGGAAGTTGGCAGCAGCTCCGTAGTGATTTGTCTGAGGAAGGTTGTCTTGCCGGCGCCGTTCGGCCCGAGGATAGAAATCAATTCACCGCGGCGAACATCAAGATCAATTCCCCGATTCGCTTCAGTTCCGTCCTTGTACCTCTTGACCAGACCGCGCACAGACACAGCTAGAGTTGCAGGAGTTACGCGGCTTTCATCCGCGACGGGCGGATCAGCCAATGCCGGCGCCCTAGTGTCTTGTTTCTGTGAAAGCAAAGATTCTTCAGTGATCATGAGCGAAGTGAATACCCTGCGGTATGAGTCAATTGAACTGTAAAAAATCCAGGGCCGACCGCATGGCCGTCAGCGGGCTATTGCGATAGGCCGATACTTCATAGGGACAGCCGATCTTGCAGCCTTTGCAGAAATCCCACATATCGGGTG
>JALYTI010000548.1 GCA_030854375.1 Acidobacteriota bacterium
TGCTCAAGCTCCGAACTTCGCTGGCTAAACTGATCGAACATGTAATTGAATTATATAGCATGGTAGCGGTGCCGCATTGGCAAAGAGGCCACTCTTTGGAGTGCGGCGGCTTGGCGCCGCTTTTCGCTGCGGAAAACGGGGGCAGTAGCCCGACCATCAGGGAGGGCGTTGTTGCCACTCACCAGCATCGCTTGGAAGGTCCCCGGCCCCGACGCCCTCCCTGATGGTCGGGCTACCGCCCCGGCCCATTCAACGTTAAAAGCTGCGACAAGTCGCGGCAATTCCAAAAGCGCCCTAATTTCCGAGCGCGATTCCGTGCTACATTTATCGTTAAGATTTAAATCCCAAACCTAGTAAGAATTAATGCTGTGCATTTCGGGCCGTGTAGCCGAACTATTTTTCAATCCCACAAACGTCGGTGACGCAGCAGAGCCTCGCTTTGTTGGCCGTTCGGCATCATTTCAGTGTGGCGCCAGTTTGCGTATTTCGCTGCGCGTCGACGCTTCTCAGCGAATCGCAGACGCAAAATTCAAGGCTGCCGGCTGTAGCGTCTTAGTAGCTTCAGCGTCGCTATTGATAAGTCAGGTTCTTGGCAAGACCACCGGTGAAGCCGCCGCCCTGAGTCAACAGGCGGAATCGCTAACGGAACAACTGGGCGCTAAGGAGTCAGGACGAAGTGCGTGTGCTGCGATATCGTGCGAAGCTTTGGTTGCGGCCGTTGCGCAGTATAGCGCTTCGGTGCGAGATGACTGGCAAGGAGACGAAGCGCTAATCTGCACCTGCTTTGGAGTTTCGGAAAGAACAATTGAACGAGAGGTTCAGGCAAATCGCTTGAGCACAATCGCGGAAGTTACTGCCGCATGCAACGCAGGCGCCGGTTGCCGGTCATGCTACCCTTTAATCGAAGAAATTCTGGACGATTGTCAACGCAGTAAAATGGAATGGTGAATAGTAAACGGACCAGTCGGACGAAAACCCTTAAGCTCTCAACGTAGTAAACACACCCTGGAGATTTTTCTAATCACCATTCACCATTCACCATTTACCATCTACCAAAAAATGATCTACCTCGATAACAACGCAACCACAGCTGTCGCCCCAGAAGTTTTTGAGGCGATGCGGCCTTACCTGACCGAAGTTTATGGCAATCCTTCTTCGGCTCATTCGTTGGGCCGGCGCATGAAGGCAGCAATAGAGCGCGCTCGCGAGCAAGTAGCGGACCTGATCGGAGCATCGGACCCGACTGAGATTGTTTTCACATCGTGTGGTTCTGAATCGGACAACTGGGCGATTGGTGGTTTCCTGGAACAGAACCCAACCAGACGTCACATCATTACGACGAGAGTGGAGCACGAAGCAGTAAGAAATCTTTGCCAGCATTTGGCGGAAATCGGTTGCGAAGTAACCTGGTTAGAAGTCAATGAAAGCGGCGAGCTTAATCTCGATGACTTGCGCAAGGCCCTGCGACGCGATACGGGGCTGGTTTCAGTGATGCTCGCAAACAATGAAACGGGGGTGTTGTTTCCCATTGAAGAGATTGGAAAGATTGTCCGCGAAAATTCCGACGCTGTTTTTCACGTTGATGGAGTACAAGCGGTTGGCAAGATTCCTATCAATCTAAAAGAAACCAATGTCGATCTGTTTGCGCTATCGGGTCACAAGTTGCACGCGCCACAGGGCGTGGGTGCCCTTTATATTCGCAAGGGAGTCAAGCTTCCGCCCTTTATCATCGGAGGAAGTCAGGAACACGGACGGCGCGCGGGAACTTCCGCGGTACCAAATATCGTGGCATTGGGGGCGGCCTGCGAGTTAGCCAGAACCTCGGAAGTGCATGAACGAGTAGAATCTCTGCGCAATAAACTCGAAGACACTATATTGATCCAGATTCCTAATGCGCGTCTGAACGGAACAGCAGATCGCTCCAAACGCCTCCCTAACACTTCAAACATTTCTTTTGAGTACATCGAAGGTGAAAACATTCTGGTTCATCTCGATAAAGCCGGAGTTTGTGTGTCCACCGGTTCCGCTTGCCATTCAACAACAAAAGAATCATCGCCCACTTTGCGCGCCATGAATGTTCCTTACACGGCGGCGCAGGGTTCCATTAGATTCTCGCTGGGCCGTTACAATACCGAAGAGGAAATTGATTACACGCTCAAAGTGTTGCCCGAGATCATAGGTAAGCTTGTCGAAATGTCACCTTATGATCAGGAACTCAAAGCGCTCACGATGCGACTGCCTTAATTCCCGGCGGCTAGAAATCGAACCTGTTTGTGATGTGGGCGCCGTAGCCCCACTTCTCGGAAAATCCGAAACGATTCCCAATATAAATTTTGAAATAGGTCGGCGGCTGCGCGGGAGGAACGCTGACCAGATATGCTTTGCCGACACATCCTGTGCAAACGAGAGTGCCGTTTTTTCTGATATCCCAATATCCGTTTATGGTGTCGGCCGTGCTGCTGGTGGTCTTGGTCAACATAAAGTCGTAGCCCAAAAATGGATTTACTACTATGACCGCATGCGCGTAGGCAGTGGTAGTTGCTTCCGTCCAGGCGAGAGCGGCGCTGCCTTTGATTACGACGTTTGCAGGTGGTGCTGCGCTTTCTCCGTTCGTGAAAAACAGCGGCTTGTCTGACGAGATGATATGACTCGTTTGAGCCTCTGCAAGTGCGAAGCATAGAAC
>JALYTI010000549.1 GCA_030854375.1 Acidobacteriota bacterium
AAATGCAACCACAAACCAGGCTATCCACGAAGAAAACGCGACAGCCATCTTCGTTCTCTCTTATGTTTCGCGCAACGGACGCGCTGCCGGCGTTTACTTCCACCCATCAGATTAGCCACCCGGCGCTTGGTAGATTTGATCTGTTTCTAACGCCTCATACTGCAGATGACGGCGCAATCCTTTACGAGGCCGTCTTCAACCACATTTAGTTTCGCGAATAGTAAATGGTAAATAGGGGACCCCGCTTGTTTGAGATGAGTGGTCTGTTCAGGCGTTTTTTGCCTTCCACTGTTCACCATTTACCATTTACCCGTATGGACCAGCCCCAATTCAATCTCCCCGGCGGCGGCAAAGTCACATTGCGACCAGCAAAAAAAGAGGATGAGGCTTTCCTGCTCGCTCTCTATGATAGTTCCCGTGCCGAGGAGTTGGCCCAGGTCGAGTGGGTCGAGGGACAGAAGGAAGTGTTTGTGCGTTGGCAGTTCGACTTGCAGCGGCGCGAATACGATGCGCGATTCCCGGACGCCAGATATGAAGTGGTTATGGTTGATGAAGAACCCGCCGGCAGAATCTGGATCGGCACGGATGAGGAACAGATTCGTTTGCTGGACATCGCGTTACTGCCACAGTTTCAAAGACGCGGCGCGGGGACGTTACTGGTGCGCTGGCTAATTGATCAGGCAGCGCGGGCGGAGAAGCCCCTTCGTCATATGGTGTTCGTTCTTAACAATGACGCTCACCGGTTTTACGAGCGGTTGGGCTTTGTCGTCATCGAAGACCTTGGCGCCTACAAGCACATGGAATGGTGCAACGAGGAGCAGGCGGCAGAGGGAAGGGCTTTAGATGACAAATGAGAAATGAAAAATGAGATATGGAAAATTTTCCATTTATCATTTCTAATTTTTCATTTTTCATTGCAGAGCTGCGGTTAAGATTCCGGCTACTACCCTGCTGTCCGCTGCTGCCGGCTAGTGCTCCTGCCTCCTACTCTTACTCTTGCTCTTGCTCTTGCTCTTGCTCTTGCTCTTGCTTCTGGGATTTAAATGAAAAATGAGAAATGAAAAATAAGAAATGGCAAATCTTCCTCACTTGTCATCTAAGCCCATTCCGCCCCATCATTTAAAGTAATTATAGACCGCCTCATAACGAACGGCTTGCTCATCACGCGCTATGGGTACGAGGAATACGTCAAACGCGCCCATGTGATCATGCTGAAGCGAGTAGGTACCCTGCGCCAGGGAGGGTTCGGTGGGTCCTTTGAAAAATGCCGAGAACCGTTCCATTCCAGTCTGTTCGCCTGCCTTTGTGAGGTAGCCTTTCACTTCCACTAACTCAAGATCGATTTGCGGCCCATCCTCAAGCTGAACGCGGAACTTTGTGTTCAGGTGTCGCAAAAACTCCTGCTGGGTCAGATTAGCGGGCATTCATGTCTCCGGTAAAGTTCAAGTCCAATGTCCAACGTCCAATGTCAGGGGTTCTGATAGTTCAGAGTCCAAGCTTTAGCTTGCTTGTTGGGAAACGGGCAACCTGAACGCTACCACCCCACGCGGGCTACCCGCGCGGGGACCCCGGGGTTGTACTCTAAACGGTTGAACGACTCGGACGTTGGACATTGGACATTGGACTATTTCTTCAACTGTTCCTTTAGATCCAGGTTGCGTATTAAGCGATGCAAATAGTTTGGATGAACGCCGAGAAGTTTTGCGGCTTCCGTATAACTGCCCTTTGCCTGTTGCATCGCGTTCAGAATGATCTGTTTCTTCGTTTGGGTCACAGCCTCGTGATACTTCGTCGCCGGCGCCGCGGCGGGAGGTGGAGAGTCCAGAAGCGATTCCGGCAAGTCCTCGATCAAAATGTGATCGGTAGTGCCTAACACAACAGCCCGCTCCATTGCGTTTTCCAGTTCTCGGACATTGCCGGGCCAGTCATAACCAAGCAACCGCGCCTGGGCTTCCGCGGAAATTCCCGTGATACGCCGATTGCATTTCTCGCTGTACTTGGACGCGAAATAATTGGCCAAGAGCGGAATGTCTTCCGCGCGATCTCGCAACGGCGGCATTTCCAAACTCACCACGTCAAGGCGGTAATAAAGGTCCTGGCGAAACGTTCCTTGCTGAACAGCCTCTTCCAGGTTTTTGTTAGTGGCCGTGATCAGTCTGATATCAACTTTGATAGTTCGCGTTCCGCCTACACGTTCAAATTCTCGTTCTTGCAGCACGCGCAAGAGTTTCACTTGCAATGGAGGCGAAAGCTCGCCGATTTCATCCAGAAACACCGTGCCGCCGTCGGCAACCTCAAGCCGTCCCTTCTTCTGGGCCAGTGCGCCGGTGAACGATCCTTTTTCGTGGCCGAATAATTCACTCTCCAGGAGTGACTCGGCCAGGGCCGCGCAATTGACGGCCATGAAAGGCTTATTTGCACGCTTACTGTTTTGATGAATCGCGCGGGCGGCTAGCTCTTTGCCAGTGCCGCTTTCTCCTGAAAGCAGCACTGTCGAATCGGTAGGCGCCACTTTAGAAATAAACTGAAGCACCTCGCGCACGGGCGCGCTCTCACCCACCATATTGTGCTCGATATTGAAGTCGGCAAGCAGCCTTTGGTTTTCGTTTACCAGCCATTCGATGTGGCGCGCATTTTCCATCGCCACTGCAGTGATCGCAGAAATCGCTGACACGAGTTGT
>JALYTI010000087.1 GCA_030854375.1 Acidobacteriota bacterium
CCCTTGTGCTCCATCACTTGATCGACCTTCTCTCCATCTGACAGAAAGCGCGACTGCAAGCGTGTAAGACCATTACTCATCGGGAGCGCACCAGCATTCATGTCTGACACACCAACAGAAGTTTGCGCCTCTTCCGGATTGTTGAGCATGTAGCTCCTATCTGAAGCGAGAAGGAGTTCCAATAGATTACCTGCAAAACAACTTCCCGGTTCGACGATTGCAAAGAAGCTCTTCGCGGTAAGATCGAGACGGCGAAGCACACGCGCCATGTGAAGGCGGATCTCGCGAGCCAGCCAGTGGTCCACATTCTTCGCCAGAGTCTTGTCCATAGCCAGTACATCGGCAATGTTTCCTTGCGTGCGAATGCATACCAATCCGATCTCCGGCTCATTTACGCGAAGATGAAGCAATGCATCATCCAATTCGCGGTAGGCTTGCAACGGCCAGTAAGAGTCGCCAAGTTTCTGGATTTGCTCCGGCGATGTTGGTAGATC
Organism: Acidobacteriota bacterium; assembly: GCA_030854375.1. Lineage (GTDB taxonomy): Bacteria > Acidobacteriota > Blastocatellia > Pyrinomonadales > Pyrinomonadaceae > PSRF01. Next base: position 495 of record JALYTI010000087.1, read on the forward strand.
AGCTTCTGGACCATGCACAGTCAGATCAGCGTAACGCTGCTCGCGATTCAAGATCACGTTCACGTATTTGTATTCAAGGCCGGCAGGCTTCAACTCGAACTGTAGTGGATTCAGTTTTATGCCGGAAGGCAAACTGTTAGTTTGCGTGACACCGTTTGCAATCTGTCTTACACGAGCATCAATTGATTCCTGAAATTTGCTGGTGGGAAAATAATCATCAATTAGTCCCCACTCCTTCGCGCGTTTTCCTTTCAAGCCTTCAGCAAGTGTCGAAAAAACATCCGCGCGGTCACGACGAACCTTTCTCTTATCTACGAGTCGAGTCAAACCACCTGTACCGGGTAAAACCCCAAGCAGAGGAACTTCGGGCAGGGAAATCGCCGAGTTGCCATCGTCGACGAGATAGATTTCGTCGCAGGCGATCGCCAGCTCGTAACCACCGCCGGAAGCTGTTCCGTTCAGTGCTGCGATATAGCGCCGGCCTGAGTGGTTGGAGTCATCTTCGATGGCGCAGCGTGTTTCGTTGGTAAACTTGCAGAAGTTTACTTTGAACGCGTGTGAAGAGGTGCCGAGCATGTAGATGTTCGCACCCGCACAGAAAATGCGCGGTTTGAGACTGGTAACCACCACGGCCTTAACTTCAGGATGCTCGAAACGCAGCCGCTGCACGGCGTCCGCAAGTTCGATATCCACGCCAAGATCATACGAATTCAGCTTTAGCTTGTAGCCTTCAACCAGCGTCGCGTCTTCCTGAACGTCCATTGTGAGCGTCGCAACCGGGCCCTCGACAGTTAGTTTCCAATGCTTGTACTGGTCAGGCGACGTTTGAAAATTAATCATCCATACCTCTTTATCCATCGCTCGCGGGTACGTTTCCAGTGAGTGGGCGAGCAACCCATCGAGCTCCTATTTAGCCGTTCGAACGTTCGTTCGGGAAATGAATATTAGCGTTTCGGCTGGGTTTCAGTCAAGTTTCGGTACTGCGATACGCACTCGGCGTCCGCATCTTTTTGGCGAGGGCCTTTCTGGGGCCTTGCTTGACAGCCTCGCAGGTTGGCGCGTAGGGTTTTCGATCCGGCGTCGCCTGAGTATTTCAGCAAGGCTTGACGCATGAATTTGAACTTTGAAATTGACACTCGAACGGGGAGGCGAATCTGTTCTGGTGAACGGCGCGGTCTTCAAAACCGTTAGTGAGACTGTGAGAACAGGCTCAGGTAGGTTCGATTCCTACACGCCTCCGCCAAAGCGGAAGGATGAGGGATGAAGGATGAAGGATGAACGAAGAGCAAGTGCAGACGGATAAGAAGCCACGTTCAATGTAATTGAGGCCTGTTTGTTTTCATCCTTCATCCCTCATCCTTCATCCTTTGGTACTTGCGTATGCGTGATTGGGTAGCGCTCAACATGACTCCCGGCATCGGACCTCGCGCCGCCGCCAAACTGCTCGAACGTTTCGGTTCCGCGGAAGCGGTTTATAGCGCCACTCGTGTGGAGCTGGAGAAGGTTCGGCTGTTGCCCGAGGCAGTCGACAGCATTATCGCTCGGGACGCACATGAGAAGGCGGAGGCCGAGATTGAAGACGTCAGGAAGCTTGGCGCCGAAATCCTTGTTCTCGATGATGGAGTTTACCCTTCGTTACTAAGGGAGATTTACGATCCGCCTGTAGCTCTTTACGTGAAAGGCGCCTGGTATGAATGCCTGGAACAACCGTGCGTGGCGATCGTTGGGTCGCGAAAGTGCTCGACGTATGGACAGAATGCAGCATCGATGCTGGCGCGGGACTTGGCGCAAAGGGGTGTTACGGTCGTTTCGGGTTTTGCACGCGGAATCGACGCAGCGGCTCATCGAGGTGCTATCGAGGGTGGGGGTCGCACGGTAGCAGTTCTCGGAACCGGCATCGACGAGGTTTATCCGCGCGATCATAAGAAGCTTGCAGTGGAGATTCTGGACGCAGGCGGGGCGATGGTTACGCAGTTTCCGCTCGCTACTCCACCCGTCTCGGAAAACTTTCCTTACCGCAATCGCATCATTAGCGGCTTGAGTCTGGGAGTCGTTGTAGTTGAGGCGGCGGAAAATTCCGGTTCATTGATAACAGCGCGATTGGCTATTGAGCAGAATAGAGAAGTTTTTGCGGTGCCGGGCAATATCACGTCGAGGAACTCTTTTGGCACGAACTATCTCATTAAAGGAGCCGGCGCGAAGCTCGTACAGCAATGGCAGGACATCGCCGCCGAGCTGCCTCCTCAAATTGCCGCGAACCTTTTGCCCCCGCCTTTAGGTGAGAAAAAGAAGGACAAGTCGATTGCGGACCAGCTTGCAATGGTGCCGCAAGGGCTCTCAGGCTTTGAACAATCCGTTTTCAAGTTGCTTTCGCCTGACAATCCGGCGCACATTGATGTGTTGGTGGATCAAAGCCGGCTGGCCATTCCCGATTTGACAGCCGCGCTGCTAACGTTGGAGATGCGTGACCTGGTGAGGGCTCTGCCGGGAAAATGTTTTGTAAGGAAGATGTAATATGGCAAAGACTTACCACCCGGAACTCGCAGCTGGCCGGTGGTTCACATTGTCTCTAGCGGAGCAGTTGGGAAACGTAGGGAGCGAATTTGAGCGCGCCTCACGTTGGAAGCGCGAAAGGGACGCCGAGCGCTTCGATCATTCCTTTGCGCGCATGCTGGAGCTCCTTGATCTCACGATTGCCGATAGTCGGTGGCGGCAAAATCACTTGAGCGAACTGAAAGCCGTGAGAGAGCGGGCACGCCAAGAGCTTTGTAGCGACGAAGCCTTGGACAGCGACAATCTGCGAGAGTACTTTTACGCCTTTGCACTATCGGCTCGAGAAGCCCGTTAGCAAAGACAGAATAGTTGTTAGTTTAATAATGGCAAAAAATTTAGTAATAGTTGAGTCGCCGGCAAAGGCGAAGACGATTAACAAATACCTGGGAAAGGACTATCTGGTTAAGGCCTCGATAGGCCATATTAAAGATCTGCCTTCCAAAGGCCTGGGCGTCGATGTCGACGACGATTTCAAACCCACCTACGAAGTAATCCCCGATTCGAAAAAACGAAACAACAGGAAGATCGTTGCAGAACTGAAGCAAGCCGCGAAAGAGGCAGACACAATCTATCTTGCTGCTGACCCTGATCGTGAAGGCGAAGCAATTTGCCAGCACCTGGCAGAAGAGATTGTTCCTAAGAGGCCCGCCAAGCCGCACTTCCGTGTGATGTTTAATGAGATCACAAAACGCGCTGTGAACGAGGCTTTTGAGCACCCCAGGAAAATTGATGAGAACCTTGTCAATTCCCAGCAAGCCCGGCGCGTCCTGGATCGTCTGGTCGGTTATAAGGTTTCGCCATTACTCTGTCGTACCGTCGGAGGAAGGCTAAGCGCGGGACGCGTCCAATCAGTGGCGCTACGGATGGTGGTTGAGCGTGAAAGGGACATTGAGAAATTCATTAAGACCGAATACTGGTCCATCGCCGCCAACGTAGTCGCCAAACTGCCGCCTGCCTTCGATGCCCGGCTTTTCAAGGTCGGCGAACAAACAGTCAAGACAAGTGGCTTTGACCAGGAGACTAAGCGCGGCGAGATTCTGATTGGCGATGAAGCCCAGGCGACCGAGATTGTAACGGAAGCAAATCAGCAAGCTTTCGTAGTCAGTGAAGTTACCCGCAAAGAGCGCAAACGGAATCCTGTCCCACCTTTCATTACCTCAAAGTTGCAACAGGAAGCTGCGCGCAAACTCGGCTTTGCCGTGAAGCGAACGATGATGCTGGCCCAGAAACTTTATGAAGGTGTGGAGATCGGCGCAGAAGGCGCAGTTGGTTTAATTACCTATATGCGCACCGACTCGACGCGCGTTTCAGAAGCGGCGTTGGCTGAGTTGCGAGATTTCATTAGCGCACAGTATGGCGCTCCCTACCTGCCGGAAAAAGCAATTCATTACCGATCGAAGAAGGATGCCCAGGATGCGCACGAAGCGATTCGTCCTACAGACATCACCCGCACTCCGGACTCGCTGGCAAGCTATCTCAATAAGGATGAGTTAAGACTTTATCGCTTGATCTGGCAACGGACAGTGGCGTCGCAAATGACGCCCGCCATCTTTGATCAGACCACTATCGATATCGGAGCTGGGCGTTTCATATTCCGAGCAACCGGCTCGGTGCAGAAGTTTGACGGCTTCCTCAAGGTTTACCAGGAGGGTCGCGATGAGAAGATCGAAGAGGATGAAGAAGCTGAGCTCACGCTGCCTCCTGTCGAAAAGGGTGAAACGCTCAGTGTCAACAAGATTACCCCCGAACAGCATTTTACCGAGCCTCCACCGCGGTTTACCGAGGCAACCCTGGTAAAAGCCCTGGAGGAAAAGGGAATCGGCAGGCCTTCAACTTACGCGGCGATCATGACCACAATCCAGGACCGCGAATACGTTGAGAAACTCGAGGGCCGCTTCCGCCCCACGGAGTTAGGTAAAACTGTAAATGATCTCCTGATCGAAGGCGGGTTCGACGATCTGTTTAATGAAACTTATACCGCTCGCATGGAAGAGGAACTCGATTCTATCGAAGAAGGAAAATTGAAGTGGACTGATGCACTCCACGAGTTTTATGGGAAGTTCAGCGACGACCTCGATAAATTCAAAATATACATTAAGGACATCAAGACCACGGACACGCCCACAGAGGAAGTCTGTTTGAAATGCGGCACCGCGGGAATGGTGCAAAAGTGGGGCCGTTTTGGTAAGTATCTTAAGTGTTTGAATTGTGGCGCCTCACGGGATGCCGAGCCGAAGGCAGGCTCTAATGGCGGTCCGGAGGGAACCGAATCGGCTGGCGGCGAAGAGATTGCTGAGCCCGAGGCTTGTGAGCTCTGCGGCAAGCAAATGCAAATGAAGCGCGGCCGCTTTGGTCCGTTTCTCGGCTGCACGGGTTATCCCGAGTGCCGCAACATTCGCAAAATTGCTAAGAGCGGTGTGGCAGCGCCACCACCTGTGCCTCTGGATGAAAAGTGCCCGGTTGATGACGCCCAATTAGTCAGGCGCTTCGGCCGTTTTGGAGAATTCATTTCCTGCTCAAACTATCCAAAGTGTAAATACATCAAGCAGGAATCTACGGGAGTCAAGTGTAGCCGCCCCGGCTGCAAAGGCGATTTGGTCGTCAAGAAGTCGAAGCGCGGTAAAGTGTTTTATGGCTGTGCTGCCTATCCTGACTGTGATCGAGTCTATTGGGACAAGCCGGTTGCTGAAGTTTGTCCCAAGTGCAACGAGCCGTTTCTGCTTGAAAAGACTACGAAGAAGCAGGGTACATTTCGATACTGCGCCAATGCTGAATGTGGTTATCGCTCAAACGAACCTGCGACTCACTCGGCATCCTACAGTGTTCCCGTCAAAGGCAAGGCGCCGAAAAAAGTAAGCTCCAAGGTGCGATAGCCTTTACAGTTGATGTCCCGGCCAGATCTTTAGTCTTCATTAGCGATGGTATCTCGCGGCCCAGAGGCTGCAAGTTCAGAGTCCAATCTTTAGATTGTTTAGGTTTCGTTGACAGCTAGCTAAAGCTTGTACTCCGATTTTTGTCGTATGCCTCGCGGTGACGTATCGTTCTGAATATCAAACCCCGTTTAGATAGGGCACTTGTGCCCCGCCGCGCAGGCGGACAAGTCCGCTTTCTAAACAATGAGGACTTTTAACCAGGAGACCATCATGTTTCGACGTAATGCCACCTTGGCGCTTTTCATTTTCCTAATTCCCCCTCTCATAACGTTTGCGCAACAACCCTCCTCGTCGCCGGCGAGCGGCCCCGCAACACAACCGGCCGCACAACCGCAGGCAGCGGCTACACCCGCAAAAGATCCGAATGATCCGATCGAGCGAATAAAAGACGAAGGCATGAATCGTTCGCAGGTAATCCAGACCTTGAGTTATCTCAGCGACGTAATTGGCCCGCGTTTGACCGCATCACCCGGAATGAAAAGGTCTAACGATTGGACCCGGGATCAGCTGACTAAGTGGGGACTTCAAAACGCGCATCTTGAGGCATGGGGACCCTTTGGCCGTGGTTGGTCTTTAAAGCGATTCTCGGCGCAGGTTACCGAACCACTCGATATCCCTCTCATTGCTTACCCGAAAGCCTGGTCACCTGCTACTGATGGACCAATAAACGCCGAGGTGGTGTATGTCGATGCTAAAGATGAGGCGGAGTTACAGCGCTTCAAAGGCAAACTCAAAGATGTAATTGTTTTGAATGGCAGAATGCGTGACGTCAAGGCCCACTTCGAAGCGCCGGGAACTCGGCTTGATGAAAAGGAATTGCTCAGTTTGGCCGATGCGCCTGAGCCGCGACCAGGCTCACGTCGCCGGTTTACACCCGAGCAACGAACAGCTATCACTTTCGGCTCCAAAAAACTTCAATTCTTCCACGATGAAGGCGCGGCACTCTTGATTGACGCGAGTCGGGGTGGCGACGGAGGCACGATCTTTGTGCAATCCGCCAGCGTGCCACAGCCCATAGCGTCGGAGGACGCCGGACAAAACGCGTCCCGCCAGATCCAGGCATACGATAAGACTGCTCCGAAGATCATTCCCCAGGTTGTGCTGGCCGTTGAACACTACAATCGTATCGCGCGAATGATTGAGGCTGGTGAAAATGTGAAGATGACCGTCGATCTGGACGTAGCATGGCAAGACTCCGATCCCATGGGCTACAACACAATTGCGGAAATCCCCGGAAGTGATCTTAAGGATGAAATCGTCATGCTGGGAGGCCACATGGATTCCTGGCATGCAGGAACAGGTGCAACCGACAATGGGGCCGGCGTCGCGGTGACCATGGAGGCTGTGAGAATACTTCAGGCGTTGGATCTAAAGCCTCGACGTACGATTCGTGTCGCATTGTGGACCGGCGAGGAGCAAGGCTTGCTGGGATCCAAAGCTTACGTGGCAGAGCATTTCGGCAAGCTTGAAAGTGCCGCACCGAGGCCAGGCGCCCAGCCTTCGCCAAGCCCCACACCAGCCACTCTCGTTAGTAAGCCGGAGTATGAAAAGTTTAGCTCATACTTCAATCTCGACAATGGAACCGGAAAAATTCGTGGTGTTTACCTGCAGGGAAATGAAGCAGTCCGTCCTTTATTTCGTCAATGGTTGAGTCCGTTCAGGGAA
>JALYTI010000550.1 GCA_030854375.1 Acidobacteriota bacterium
TTCATTACTCTCTTCTTACTTATTCACACCCCATCTATTCGTTACGTTCCAACCCGATGGCGGCCAGCAGGCTTCGCAAATGAATGTGCGCACCGGCCCGCCCGAAGTTACGCAGGAGCTGCGTGCTGCATTCTTCCGCATAGCTGCTCAGATCCTGCTGCGTCCTTCGCCTTCTCGCGAGCAGGATCGCAGCACGGCAGGCACCCAGGGCAAATATCTCGTTATCAAGCGGCTGATGCCACTATTCGAGCAGTACGGTTCCAAGGAAACATTGGAACAACTTCGTAGTGAACTTGCGTCGCTGGGACAGGGTGCTGATGGCGACGTGCGCGACGAAGAAGATGACGAGCCGTTGACGCGCGGGACCGCTGCTGAGCGCCCGGCGGCGGATATGGAAAAATCACTGCTTGATCGGATTGAGCGCGCTAAGACATCTGCAGAGCGCGATGCACTTTATTTGCAGCTGGCGACAAGAACAGCGCAAAAAGGCGACATGCGAGCACGCGATTTCACTGACAAAATCGATGACAGCGAGTTGCGTAAACAAGCCAAGCCTTATGTAGATATGACGCTGGCGATGAACGTGGTGGAGAAAAAAGACGTTGAGAAAGCCTTGAACCTCGCCAGCAACGGCGAACTATCTCACCTTCAGCGTGTGTGGTTATTAACGGAGGCCGCCGGGTTTCTGCCGGCCGCCGATCGCGAGAAGGCTTTGGGGATAGCGGGAGAAGCCGCAACCGAAGCGCGGCGCATTGACGTTTCGGATCCTGACCGCCCGCGGGCTCTGGTTGCCGTAGCAAATGCTTTCCTGCCGCTGGATCGGGGACGCGCATGGGAAACAATGCTGGAAGTCGCAAAAGCGTCGAACTCCGCCGAGGGGTTTAACGGCGAGGACGGCCGATTAACGATGCGCCTGCAAACCAAATTTATGACCTCAATGCGCAGCAGTACCGTGGATGAGTTTAACTTGACTGGGATTTTTCGTACGTTGTCCCAGGAGAATGCAACTCAGGCAATCGAGATTGCGCGCAGTTTCGAACGTGAGTCTCCACGCGCGACAGCGCTTATTTCTGTAGCCCGAGCGTTGCTGAGTGATAAGCAGAAGTGAGCATCAGCGCTGCCGAGCGGGGGCATGCCCCCTTCCCGACCTGGAGACTTTCCAGGTTGATCATTTTTCCTTGCCTTGGGTGGATCTCAACTCAATTACTATTTCCAGTCAAATGACCTCGGGGTTAGGAAGGGGGTATGCCCCCGCTCTTCGGCGTTAGCAAGAGGCAAGTCCTTGCGTCAAAAAATGTGGCGGGCCTCAGGAATAAATGTTCATTGGCCTGGTCAACAATGCGACTGGATCATCCACATTCAATGCTTCGCGCACGTAGAATGGCTCACCGGCAATGACTTCGATAAGCGAACCAAAGTAACGCATGCGATACTCGACTTGATCGAGAAAGCCCGGTTCGCTAATCCTCGTCGACGGTTCCATTGAGTCGGGCTGGAAAAACTGCGACGCATGGGCTTTAATCGCCGCCATTTTCCCCTCAACAAAATCTGACACATCGACAATGAACGACGGGACTACGTGGCGTGAGAATAGCGAGTGCATTATTGCGGGCATTCGCACAGGCTGCTGATTCGCTTGTTCGTCGTATCGCGCCATGGTGGCAAGCCGCGCGGCCTCGCGCACGATACGGCATGTATTCGCGTGATCAGGATGAGGATCGTCCCAATGTGTGGTGAGCAATACCTTAGGTTTATGCGAACGTATGACTCGGACGAATGACCTGCGCGCCTCCTCGGTCAACCAGACATGACCATCGGTCTGCCCAAGGTTGAGCCGCACATCTAATTTCATGATCCGGGCGGCCTCAAGCGATTCTGCGTCTCGAATCTCCGGCGTGCCACGAGTGCCCATCTCACCGCGAGTCATGTCCAACACGCCGGTGCGATACCCAAGAGACTTTAATTTGAGCAACGTTCCCGACACGGACAACTCAGCGTCATCGGGATGCGAAAACACCGCCAAAACATCCAATTCGATTTCGGAGTCGGCCATTACGACTTGAGGTTTAACTAATCGCAGCGCGTTTGGTCAAGTGTAGTTGTGCAGTCCTTCTCATTGTTAGGCGTTTCAGTTTCTAATGACAACTTGTAACCTTTTCAAGAAAGCTTGAAGGTGACCAAATGAAGCTTTATCGTCCTGGGGTCAGGCCCTTCGGTGCCGCACGCCGTCCGCACCGCTGCCGGATATTGGTTGGAGACGGAAAGCGGAACTCTGTTGCTGGATATAAGCAGTGACGCTCCGCAGTCTGCGTTAGAAGGATTGGAATCACCGTGCAAACATTTTTCCCGTTATTACTAATTAGCCTATTCGTTGCCTTTCCCTTTCACACGTCGTATTCGGATCAGACGCTTTCCATGCAAGCTCCGGTAACTGCAAATCTCGACGCAGATTCCCAACTGCTGGAGATCGGACGTGCTTCAAGAATTCGTTCCGTTAATCCGTCGCCAATCAGCATGAAAGTTGTTTCATACAACATCCGCTGGCTCAGTGGGGAAGACCTTCACAAACTTGCTCAACTTTTCAAGGATGACGCTGAGATTGGAGGGGCTTCCATTCTAGGTTTACAGGAAGTCGACCGTAACAAACAACGAACCGGAAATACCAATACGGCCAAGGCC
>JALYTI010000551.1 GCA_030854375.1 Acidobacteriota bacterium
TCAGTACACGGTCGCATATCGTCCACTCAATCGGGCGCACGATGGAAAGTGGCGAAGGCTGGATGTGAAGGTTTCTCGAAATGACCTAATCGTGAGGACGCGTAAAGCTTATCGAGCCCCTAAAGATTAAGCATTCGCGGTAGAGGCCTGTGCGAAAATCCAAAATGACCGCGTTAATTTTCCTCACTTGCAAATTAGCTTGGCTTGAGCTGTCCTTGTGAGTTGCTGAGTTTTCACACAGTCTCGTTACAGAAGGGGAACCACTTCATGACAGCGTAGTCTTATTAAGTGATTTCTCGCGATGCTTTTCCAAAGCAAGTTCAACTAATACATTAAGCATTTTTGTGTAACTCAACCCTGAAGCCGTCCACATTTTGGGAAAGCCCGAAACTTCGGTGAGGCCAGGCATTGTATTCAATTCATTTATCAGCAGTTCCTTAGTATCGCGTTTGAGGAAGAAATCAACGCGAGCAAGGCCGGCTGCATCGATAGACTGAAACGCTTGAATGGCCATGCGTTGGATTTTTGTGGCCAGGGCTTTGGAAACCGGCGCCGGCACGACAAAGTCGACGCGACCTGTCTTTGTGTATTTCTCTGTGTAATCAAGAAAGCGCGTCGCCTGGTCATGAATCACATATTCGCCTGGGAGGCTCGCAGTTGGCTTGTCATTGCCCAGAACTGCACATTCAATCTCTCTCGCATCTACGGTTTCTTCTACTATTATTTTCCGATCATATTGAGCGGCCAGGTCTATAGCTCGTTCAAGCGATGGCTTATCAATAGCTTTCGAAATGCCCACTGACGATCCGAGGTTCGCGGGCTTAACAAAGCACGAAAGACCAATATCGCGCTTGACGGTTTTGATAACACTACCGGGATCGCTGTGCCACTGTGAACGCAGGAACCACACGTATTTACACAGGGGCAGACCTGCCTGAAGGAACAATAACTTCATGGCAACTTTATCCATTCCACATGCGGAAGCGAGGACACCGCAGCCCACATAAGGAATGTTAGCCATTTCAAGTAAACCCTGAACTGTACCATCCTCACCGAATGGACCATGAAGAACAGGGAACACTACGTCGAGCCGTTGCGATGATAGGGCCCCGCCATTCCGATTAAAGGAAAGCAATCCTGTATGCGAAGGGTCGCCCAGTATCGCAACGTCGCCTTGAGCCGCAGCAGCAACCTGCGCAGGAAGCAGTGATCGCGCGTTTGCCGGGAGCAGTTGAGAAGCTTCTGGCGGCGAGAGCCACTTCCCTTCTCTCGAAATAGCAATCGGCACTACCTCATACTTCTTGCGATCAATCGCCTCAATCACAGAAGCCGCCGAACGCACAGACACTTCATGTTCGCCGGATCTCCCGCCAAAAATCACTCCCACGCGAAGTTGCTTCGCCAAATTAGTACTCCCGCCTTTTACAGAATGGTTTTGCCAAGCGCCGAGAGGATCAACTCAACGCCAAGCTGCGCCGTCTTGTTATTAACATCCAGAGCCGTGTTGATCTCCACAACTTCCAGCGAGCGCATGCCGCCGGCTTCGGCGATCTTTTCCATAGCCAGGTGTGCTTCTCTATATGTCAGGCCACCACGCACGAGAGTGCCAGAACCAGGGGCGTCGCCAGGATCGAGTGCGTCAACATCGAATGTTACGGCGTATCCACCGCTTGCGCGCGAAGCTATTCCTATGGCTTCGTCAATGCAGGCGCTCATTCCGCGTTCGTCAATCTCTCGCATAGTGATGAAGCGGATTCCGAGTTGACCAATAAGGTCCCGCTCACCGCGATCGATGTCTCGCGCGCCAACGTGCACACAAAACTCGGGACTAAGTTTAGGAGCAAAACCAGCCACGTTCGTCAGTTGCGGCGCGCCATAACCCAAAGTTACGGCCAGGGGCATTCCGTGAATATTGCCTGACGGGGTCGTCTCGGGTTTGTTCATGTCAGCATGCGCATCGAACCAAATTAAACCTGGGATTTCATTTCGCCGGCGACAGTACGCCGAAAAACCCGCTAGTGAACCGATCGCGATCGAGTGATCGCCGCCGAGTACTAACGGTAACTCGCCGGCGCTCAAGATAGCTTCCACCTTCTTTGCTAGGTCTTCGCATGTGTCGCTGATCTGGGTTAAATACTTGAGCTTGTCTCCCGGGTCTGGCTCGAGTGGCGATTGTTCAAGACGCAAATCTCCGAGGTCACGAACGTCATAACCCAGCTGGGCGATTCTCTGTCTTAACTTGGCGACGCGTAATGCGGCCGGGCCCATATCAACTCCAGCCATACTCGCCCCGTATCCAAGGGGCACGCCCAGAATACGCACCGCCTTTCGAGCTTTGGAGTCCAGCCCTTTCGTCTTTTCGTTCTCTGCTACAAGAGCGCTCAATGTCTTTGCCTAACTCGCTTTCTTATCAGCCGGCGAGGTTAATATTAAATCCACCGCTGCCGCCACCCGACTGCGTTGGGAAGAAAGGCTTCAGTAAGCCTGCCAGGGCCGCCAGGTTGCGCGTCTGGATCAGCAACTCGCCGGGGCCGCTGAATTCCGCAACGATACCCTCGCCGCTCATCATGCTGCGAAAGAAACCAGCTGCCGCTTTGCGCAACGTGTATTGCGTCGTCCCTTCCCAGGCCACCAGGTGACCCGTATCAACCACATAACGCTCGCCTGGCTGCAA
>JALYTI010000552.1 GCA_030854375.1 Acidobacteriota bacterium
AAACGACGATGACCCCTAAAGAGATTGCTGCCCAGTATGAGGCAAAAGTTTTCGACACGCCTGAGGCGGCGAAGGTGGCTGGCTTTGTTTTATCGGAGACATTGGCGCCGCGAAATGTTTGGAACAAGGCCAGCGCGGCCCAGGCAATCGTGACCAAACTTGCTAATAAGCGCACCAGCGGAGAAGCAAAAGAGATTGGACTGATCATTGAGCCCTGGAGGGTAACGGGTTGTTACGTTCCTGCTGAACCGGCTCCGGCCGCCGCTTAAAACCATATGCACCAGGTCGAGATTGCTACAACTCGAGAAACGCTCCTTGATAGCCCAGAAATGGTGCTCAACATGGGGCCTCAGCACCCATCGACGCACGGCGTGCTCCGCGTTATTTTGAAACTTGACGGCGAGACAGTGATCGATCTCGACTGCGACATCGGCTATCTCCATCGCGGGATGGAAAAGATCGCCGAGAATCGCATGTACACCATGATCGCGCCCTATTGGGATCGACTTGATTACATTGCGGCCGTTTCTAATGGCCTCGTTTGGGTAGAAACGGTCGAGCAGATGATGGGGTTGGTTGTGCCGCCTCGGGCTCACTACCTGCGGACGATTCTGACCGAACTCAATCGGATAGCTTCGCATTTGCTGTGGCTCGCGACGCATGCGCTGGACATTGGTGCCGTTACTGTCCTGCTCTGGGCGTTGCGCGAACGCGAAGAGATTCTGAAAATTTTCGAACGACAGTTTGGGGCGCGCTTGACCTGTCACGCATGGCGCGTTGGCGGCATGCCCAACGATGCCTATGACGATTTTGATGGGGACGTGCGCCGCTTCGTCAGCAACTTTCCCAAACGTCTCGATGAATATGAAACGGTACTGTCGGCAAATCGCATCTGGTTAAGCCGTACCGTTGGCATCGGCGTGATAACGGGAGAAGATGCGGTGGCGATCGGATTATCAGGGCCCGCCTTACGCGGCTCGGGCGTGGCCTGGGACATACGCAAAGCGAGACCGTACGCGGCCTATGGTGATATGGATTTTGATATCCCGCTGGGCGAGAACGGAGATACTTACGATCGGTATCTCGTGCGGCTCGAAGAAATGAGGCAGTCGCGACGAATCGTCGATCAGGCGCTCGACAAGTTGCCAGATGGTCCAGTCAATGCAAAGTTACCGAAAATAGTTAAGCCACCCGTTGGCGACTATTATCATTCCATCGAAGGTCCAAAGGGTGAGATTGGTTGTTACCTGGTTTCAGATGGCACAGCGCAACCATGGCGCGTGCGCGTGCGTCCGCCGTCGCTTATTAACCTTCAGGCGCTGAAAAAACTCTGCCTCGGACATTTGGTTGCGGACGTAGTTGCGATAATTGGTACGCTGGATATTGTTTTGGGAGAGATCGACAGATGATGTATTTGCCCTCTCTGTGCAACCTCTGAGAACGCAAAGGACGCACAGAGGAAAAGCAGAAGGAATGGGAGGTTAGGACTGCTGCTCGCGCCAATAAATTTCATCGATCAACTGCTGCTGAAATTCTTCAGCCCCGCCACCGTGAACCACGTTGTCTGGCCGTTCATTCAGATTGGTCTCATCGTAACTCTCGTCGCGGGATGGGTTGCTTACGCTACTTATCTGGAACGAAAGATTTCCGCTTTTATGCAAGCTCGTCTTGGACCGATGCGAGTTGGTCCCTGGGGATTGCTGCAACCTATTGCTGATGGAATCAAGCTGCTCACCAAAGAAGACTTCATTCCCGAGAAGGCAGACCGCTGGATCTTTTTCGTGGCCCCCTATATCGCGGTGGCAGCCGCCTTCATCGTGTTTTCTGTAATTCCTTTTGCTCCCGATTGGGGCGTCATTACTGATATCAATATCGGGTTGCTATTTGTGCTGGCCGTGTCGAGCGTTGGAGTGCTGGCATTGATTCTTGCCGGCTGGTCTTCAAACTCGAAGTATTCGCTCCTTGGCGCGTTGCGTTCCAGCGCGCAGATGATCTCTTATGAAGTCGCTATGGGCCTCTCACTAATCGGCGCCCTCATGTTCGCACGATCCCTTTCACTCTCCAGCATAGTGAATGCACAGAGCGGCGATTCCATATGGTTCATCTTTTATCAACCGCTTGGATTTCTAATCTTTCTCGTTAGCGGTATCGCTGAAAACAATCGAGCGCCGTTCGATCTGCCGGAAGCTGAGTCAGAATTGGTGGCGGGATTCCACACTGAGTACTCCGGATTTCGCTGGTCGCTCTTCTTCATGGCGGAGTATGCCGCGATGGTAGTTGTCTCAGCTGTGGCTGTGTCGGTCTACCTCGGCGGTTGGTATTTTCCGTTTGTTTACGGGCTGACCGAAGCGAAGGGTTATCACAATCTGTATGTTATAGTCAGCCTTCTGGTTTTTCTCACGAAGTTGTTGGGTGTTCTTTACTTGTATTTCTGGTTGCGATGGACGTTGCCGCGCTTTCGGTACGATCAACTGATGGACATTGGTTGGAAGTGGCTGATTCCGTCGGCGCTCATCAATATTGGAACTTCCGCGCTCTCGATCTTTGCAATCCAGGCGCTCGATGGCTGGCATGGTCTTAAAACCATTGACTCACTTTCGAGAGGATTGAATTTAACGGCAACAGGCAAAGTCTTAATGGTCGTCATGGGCCTTGCGAGTCTTGGTATTACCG
>JALYTI010000553.1 GCA_030854375.1 Acidobacteriota bacterium
GCCTGAGATGGTTGTTTGGTGGGCTTCCTTCCCCCTGCTTGTCCTCGGACTATGGTTTGCCATCAGGTATCGACTGCGAATGATCTCGCCCATTCTTATCTTCACCGTCATGCTTACCCTCGCCTATTCAGTGTTTCAGGGTAATGTGGGAACGGCCTATCGCCAACGTGCCCAGCTATTGGTGTTTTATTTTATCTTCGTCGCCGTCGGCTTCGTACTGATGAAGGAGAAACGCGAGGAGAGAAAGCGGCGAGAAATAGAAGAGCGGCTTGAGTTGGCGATTCAACAAGCGGCGACTTTCAAAGCTCGCCCAGGCAGAACCTCCGCTTAGGGTAAGTCGCGGATTTACGCGGAAAAACGCGGATCTAAAAAGACAGAATGCAAATCAGTTTCAGAAGCAAAGAGAGGCGAATTGTTAGGGGAAGCTGCGGCAAATCATTTAACGGAAGCTGGGCAATTCATTTAACAGAAGCTTTTTCAGATTCGCTTAATCCGCGTTAATCCCCGGCTGATTAGAGTATGTGTGGAATTGTAGGCATAGTTCGTGACGACAGGTCGGATGTTGACCAGGCTCTGCTGGCCAGAATGTGCGCCGCCATCCGGCATCGAGGACCAGACGATGATGGTTTTTACGTCAATGGCTCGGTTGGGCTGGGGATGCGGCGGCTTTCGATAATCGACTTGAAAAGCGGGCAGCAGCCAATCCATAACCAGGACCGCACCGCGTGGATTGTTTTCAACGGAGAGATCTATAACTACCGCGAACTGCGGGAAAGACTCGAGAAGCTCGGCCACACCTTCTATACCAACAGCGACACTGAAGTAATTCTTCAAGCCTACGAACGCTATGGACCAGACTGTCCTAAGCACTTACGAGGTATGTTTGCATTTGCTATCTGGGATGAGAGGAAACGGGAACTCTTTCTGGCGCGCGATCGCGTAGGCAAAAAGCCCCTTCTCTATGCTCAAGTTAATGGTCAGTTCATATTTGGCTCCGAGTTTAGCGCGTTGGTGCTCCACCCGGACATTAGCCGGGAGGTCAATCCCGAAGCGCTCGATTATTATCTGTCCTTCATGTGTATCCCGGCTCCGCACACTGTCTATAAAGCGATAAAAAAATTGGAGCCCGCCCATTCGCTCAGTTTACGGAAAGGTGAAATAAAGCTTGAGCGATACTGGCACCCGGACTTTTCAAAGAAAATCGATATCGACGAACGCGACGCGGAAGAGCGCGCTATAGAAATTTTGCGCGACTCGGTCCGTGTACGACTAATGTCAGAAGTTCCCCTGGGTGCGTTTCTCTCAGGTGGTATTGACTCGAGTGCCGTAGTCGCTCTTATGAGCGAGGAATCAAGCGCACCGATTAAAACTTTCTCCATCGGATTTGAAGAACAGGACTTTAGCGAGTTGCATCACGCAAAGAGAGTTGCCGAACATGTGGGTGCCGATCACCACGAGTTTATTGTTCGGCCCGACGCTCTCGAAGTATTGCCGGTCCTGGTTGAGCACTACGGCGAACCTTACGCAGATTCTTCCGCGATTCCAACGTATTATGTTGCGCGTGAAACGCGAAAGCATGTGACCGTAGCATTGAACGGTGACGGCGGTGATGAGTCTTTCGCGGGTTATGAGCGTTATGCGGCTATGCGGTTGGCAGAACGCTATTACAAGCTTCCCGCCATGTTACGCGAGGGTGTGGTCAAGCAAGCAGTACGGGTTCTTCCAACGTCTGAGACCCGACGAAGCCGTTTGCGAGACGCAAAACGCTTTCTTCAAGCGGCATCACTCCCGAAGGTCGAACGTTACCTTCGCTGGGTAAGTGTCTTCGATGCTGATGCGAAGCGGGATTTATATTCAGAGAAGTTCCGAATGGAAACGCAGGGTGTTCGTGCTGCCGACCTGCTCGATCCATGGTTTGCAAAAGCTAATGGATCCGGCATCGTTGATGCATCACTTCTGGCGGACATTATGACCTATCTGCCGAATGATCTTTTAGTCAAAGTAGACATCGCTACGATGGCCGTGTCATTGGAAGCGCGATCGCCATTTCTGGATCACAACGTCATAGAGTTTGCAGCCAGTTTGCCTGAGAAACTTAAGCTGCGCGGCCTAACGACGAAGTACATGTTGAAGCGAGCTTTGAAAAAATTATTGCCTGCTGAGAATATTGGGCGCCGAAAGATGGGATTTGGCGTACCAATTGGCCACTGGTTTCGTGGGGAATTAGGGCCGTTCCTGCGTGAGACGCTGACGTCCGAAAAAGCACTCAAACGCGGTTTGTTTCAACCTGATAGAGTGAAAAGAATGGTGGCCTGGCACGCCGACCACAAGGCGGACTATTCCAGTCAGTTATGGACTCTACTCATGCTGGAACTGTGGTTCCAAAGATTTATTGACTGAAAGCACTTTGTGCTTTGAACTTTGTACTTTGATTCTGTCAAATGAGTATGAGGTAGGCAGGAACGCGAACCGTCCAGAGTACTAAGTTCAAAGATCAAAGTTCGAAAACCTTAACGAAACGAATCGTCCAGGAGGCATATTGTGAAAGGCGTCGTATTAGCAGGTGGATTGGGGACGCGACTGCGCCCGCTAACCGCGGTTACGAACAAGCATTTGCTTCCCGTTTACGATCGGCCGATGATCTATTATCCGATTCAAACCCTGGTGAATGC
>JALYTI010000554.1 GCA_030854375.1 Acidobacteriota bacterium
GCTCGAAGCGCTGGAGGTCGACACTCGTCAAGGCGCTCATCACCTGGCGAAGCGGATCCGCCACCGCTATCGCGCCAATCGATCCGAGGGACAGCGGCTACACACTTTGCTTCGGTTTGAGATCGAATTATGGTCGCAGGGATTCGCTCTCGTTGCCGGAGTGGATGAGGCGGGCATGGCGCCTCTGGCGGGGCCGGTGGTAGCCGGCGCCGTAATCTTGCCGCAGAATTACAAGCTGCGTGGCCTAAACGACTCAAAGAAGATTCTCGATCATGAAATGCGTGAAGAGCTGGCGGCCCAGATTAAACAAGACGCGATTTGCTGGTCCTACGGTTTCGCCGAGGTCGAAGAGATTGATCGAATAAACATTTATCACGCCGGCCTCCTGGCAATGCAGCGAGCGGTTCAAGGGCTAACCTGCCTTCCTGACTTTGTCCTCGTGGACGCGCGCCGGATTCCCCAGTGTCCTTCACCGCAGCGCGGCATTATCCACGGCGACGCGCTTTCGGCGAGCATTGCAGCCGCTTCGATAATTGCGAAAACTACGCGCGATGCTCATATGCTCGAGCTTGATTCCCTCTATGTGGGTTATGGCTTTGCGTCCCACAAAGGTTATCCAACGCCTGAACACTGTCGAGCGCTGAAAGACCTGGGAGCGTTGCCTATTCACCGGCGCAGCTTCGGAAGGGTTCGGGAAGTGTTGGGACTGGATCCGATTCAGAATCTACTGTTCGAAGAATCCTCGGAAGAGCCGCAACCCGAAGCAGCGATCGCGCACGCTCAATAGAATGCAGTCACCTTCTACAGTTAAACCATCACATCAACTCTTGATACCGGTCTATGGCTTCTCTCACTGAATACAAAAAGAAACGACGCTTCAACAAGACGCCTGAGCCCGGCCCCGAAAAGAAGCGGACGAAGACCGGTCGCATTTTCGTCATCCAAAAACATCGGGCCACTCAGCTGCATTATGATTTCCGCCTTGAGGCCGACGGCGTGCTGAAGTCGTGGGCAGTTCCCAAAGGACCCTCTCTCGATCCGAGCGTCAGGCGGCTGGCAATGCAAGTCGAGGATCATCCGGTGGACTATGCAGATTTTGAGGGTGTCATACCGGAGGGCGAATACGGCGGCGGCACGGTGATGGTCTGGGACTACGGAACGTACGAACCCGAGAACACTGACGACGTTGGCGCTGCCTTGCGTGAAGGCGAGTTAAAGTTTTCCTTGAACGGCAAGAAGCTCAAAGGCTCATGGGTCTTAGTTCGAACGCGCGACCGTCAATGGCTGTTGATAAAACATCGCGACTACTATACGACTGACGAGGATGTTACCGAGGTGGCTCCTGCTTCAATTCTTACTCGGCGAAGCCTTGCTGAGATTGCTGAAGATGAGGGTGGCAATGTCGCGAAGGCCGCGACCGGCGATCCTAAGACTATTCCCCGTCGGACCGGCGTCAAGCGTCGCAAAAAAGGCAGCAAGAAAAAGATCTGGCACAGCAAGGGTAGCTAAAGTTTTGCTTTAACATGGTAGGCCCTGAACGTCGGACTCGAACCTTAGCATGTGCTCAATACAGACAAGCTAAAGCTGAACTCCCAACTGCATGAGACAGGCCAGAAGTTCAGAGTCCAATCTTTAGATTGCCTGGTTCATCAGCAGCAAGCTAAAGCTTGGACTCTGAACTTCATCTCGGTTACTCGATGAGCAAACCCTCGTAAGACAATCGGCCGCTGATGATTCGAGCGGCTGAAGTGTAGGGATGACTTTCAGTATGTTTGGCATCAAGAATGTGGGTCACCTCAATACGTTTAGCTTTTAAGAAATCTGCAATCAGACTTCTGTGGCAGCGCCACCAGAGCGCCTCAGCACACATGACCGCAGTACGCTTGTCCCGCCCAAGCTCTAGCAACACATTAATTCCCTTCTGAAATTCCTCGCTCTCCATGTGGTCTGCATAGGCTCGAAAAGAGGAATTCTTCCAAGCCGTGTTCCTGGAATTCGGCGAGCCTCGTCGTCTGCCGCCCAGTTCTGGAATATGCAAATAAGTTATTCCCACTGATTCAAGCGTGCGGGAAAGCTGAGGCTTGTTAAAGTGAGGATACCTGCGAGAACCCGGAAAACTTCTAACGTCTACGAGAGCGCGGATATGGTGCACTCGGAGAATCTCGGTAAACTCATCTGCTGATCGAGTCGAATGGCCTATGGTCCAAATCTTGTTTGAAGCATCATCGTCAGGCTGAACTTCCTTCGACTTCTTCATCACTCAACTGAATAGAAACGTCGCCGCCCTAAGGCCGCTCCTCAGGTGTCTGCTTGCCGACCTCTGAGGTGTTACGTCAAATGCGCGTGCACCACGAGAAGCGTTAGAGCTTTCCCACGTTAGGATACGCGGCCGATCAACCCACCCGCTACCGCAGGTGGTACTGACAAGAAAGAAGGACGCGCGTTAAAGATAAACTTCAAGTTTGAAACGGCCACGCTTCGCTAGCAATGGCTGCCAAAGATCCCCCAGCCGGCGCAGTCGCGCCGGCACATTATCCATTCTGAAATCTTCGAGAGTGATTCCCCGTGCCAGCTCGGACCACTTAACAGGAGCGGAGACGGTAGCCTTCGGCCGCGGCCGCACCGAGTAAATTGATGCCAGTGTGCGGCCCCACGCGTTTTGGTTGTAGTC
>JALYTI010000555.1 GCA_030854375.1 Acidobacteriota bacterium
TTCCAGACGCATTGCCCAGGCTATAGTCGTTGAAGTTTGGGCTGCCTGCCGTTGAAAACAAACTGGCACTGGCTGCGGTCTGATCGCCGAGGCTCGCGAGATTGCGAATCCTCTGGTTAAGAAGATTGCTGGCTTCGGCGCCCATCTGGAATGTGTAGCGCTCCTCCAGATGGAAACTCTTAAACAGGCTCGCGTTCGTCTGATTGAAGCCGCGAGTGCGTAACGTGTTGCGACCAGCGTTAGCGTGCGCTCCGGGACCCGCCAGCACATACTGTGCATTTGGATTCAAGACAACATACGCCACAGTCGATGCATTTCCGAAAGCAACGGTTTGACCGAGCGCGTTGACCGGCGTTACACCGCTGGCCGTTCCCTGGATGCCGTTCAGGTTAATAATTGTCCTATCACTGATTGAGTCGAAATTCAGGTTGGCATCTTTGCCCGACAGAGGAGTGACAGGTTGTCCTGACTGCGCTTCGAAGATGGCGTTAAGCTGCCATCCACTTAGCACGTTCTTGAGAATGCGACCCCGGTCTCGCGCGATGAAGGGCACATCATAGGTCACTGACGTGGCGAAGCGATGCGGAATATCGAGCGCGGACACGGCTCGATCCGCCTTGATGTTATAGAAATCCTGCGGCCTGCGCGGATTAGGTACGCTGGAATTCAATTCGTTAGTTGAATCATCTATCGTCTTGCTCCAGGTGTATGCGGCGGTCATGGCCAGTCCCTGGTTGTAACGGCGGCTCAGGCTAACCGAACCCGCGTCATACTGCGAGTTTCCGGCAAACTGATACGACGTTAGAGCTTGCGAAAAACCATAAGAGGCAAGGCGTCTAACGTTCATGCCCGGCCGGCTCTTGATGTCTCCCAGTGTGGGGAGACTCGTTAAGTCCGCAGCGGCAGGCGCGCTGAAGAAGGTCGGAATTACGAGATTGCTTTCGTTGACAACTCCAGCATTCAGCCGAAGCTGAACCGGGAGCTTCCTGCCTCGTGTTCCCAGATAACCTAGTTCTACCACCGTGTTATGAGCCACCTCTCTCTGAAAAGAAAACATCCATGACATGACATACGGAGATACCTGGTCGGGGATGTATGCGCTGGTTGCGGCGCGCGCAGCTGCAGGAGTGGTGATTGGGATTAGCTGGCTGGGAATTCCGCCGTTCTCGAGGAACGGCCTGTTTGGATCAAAACCAAAGGCTGCCGCAGACGTGAAGATGTCTCGCAGCTGTTGAAACTGCGGAGGCAAGGACGTCAGCGTCAAATTTTGGAATGTTGGGAAGTAGGAGACACTAAAATTCGCACGCAACGAGCTTTGATTCGGCGCTCCGAAAAGGACTTTGCCAATCCCACTTTCAAAATCCGGGGAGTAGGCAATACCCGCGCGCGGTGCGAAGTTATTGTGATCCGTTTTAGGAGTGTTGAATTCAATCACGCCGGGGACGTTTGCCAGCGTATTCAGGCTCTGTGCGGCCAAGTCTCTTGGCAGCGTCATGTACTCGTAGCGCAATCCCAGATTGAGCATTACATTTCGCTTGACCTTCCAGTCATCTTGAGCAAATCCATAATACTGCGAGTGATTGCCAGCGAACGGGCCATTCGAAACACCGCGCACTGCCTGCGTGCCTGGAACTTGATCTCTGAACAGTTGGTCCAGGTCGCCGTAGACATAACTGCCGCGCAGGGCTTGTACAAAGTTGGTGGAGAAGATCACACGGCGAAATTCGCCTCCAAACTTGAAGTCATGTTTACTCTTCATGTATGAAAGCGCATCGTAGACCTGGTAACTATTGTTGACAGGTGTACCCTGGGGGAACAAAGGGTTCGGGCCCAGACCTAATCCGATCGAGCTAACCTCGAGATAGGGAAGGTCATTAGCAGCAGCCTCTTTCACCGGGTAATTCTCAACCACGCGACGATAAGACAGTCGCAGGTCGTTGACCATGCTGTTACTAAGCGTGCGAATCCACGTTCCGGAGAAAAGACCTGCATCATAGGACCCCAAACTATTAAAGTTCAGATTTCCAAAGCCAGGCTTTTCTGCTCGTAAGCGCTCCGCATTGAAGCGGTATCGAAACTGGTTGCGCTCGTTGGGAGCGTGGTCAATATTTATCTGCGTAAGGTATTCGGAACTCGAAGAAGGAACAGGCAGGATGACAGTGCCGAAAGGAATTCCGGAGACGCCAAGAACTGTTCCGAAATTTTGCGTAGCGCTGGTCGTAGCCTGTGATGCCAGCGTGAGATTGTTTCTCAAGTAATTAACGACGTAAGGGCTCACACCCGGCAGTCCTGCAATTTGATTGAGGCCATCAGCCGTGGGAGCAAAATATTGCGAAGGGGTGGACGCCTGGTCTTTAAATGAATGCTGCAATGCTCCAAAAAAGAAGAGCTTGTTTTTGACTATCGGCCCACCGAAGGTAAAACCATACCGAGCGTCCTTGCGAAGAGGCAGGTTTACCACCTGACCACTCTGAAGCTGTTGCTCTTCCAAAGCTGACGCGGCATTAAATTTCTGGCTCTGCAGGTAAACGAAGCCGTTGCCATGGAAATCGTTAGAGCCGGATTTAGTAACCATGTTGAACTGACCTGCTGCTCCGTTACCAAACTCAGCATTGTAATTGTTGCGCAGCAAGGTGAACTGTTCGACGGCGTCCTGAATCACGTTAACCG
>JALYTI010000556.1 GCA_030854375.1 Acidobacteriota bacterium
CCGATCTTATTTGTCGCATCAGGTCTTCTGTTTCGCGAACAGTCGCATTGAGGTTGTTATAGAGCGCCTCGTCACTAAACAGCCGTCCGACAGTACCCTTACCTTCCTGTATATCCCGCACTATTACACTAATTTGATCGGAGAGTTTGCTGAGACGTTGGGCCAGGTCGGTTCCTGAGGTGGCGAAATCATTCACTGTGTTGGAAGTCGCAGAAGTCAGAATGTCGTAGTCCTTCACGGGTGGAGCGAGAGTCGTGCCGGGGCTAATGTTAATTAACATCTCGTTACCGAGGAGGCTCGGCGATCCTTGTTGAGCAGTTGAATCCTTTCGGATACGTTCGTTGGCGGGGCGGCCGTCAATATTCGCGTCGATGGTCATTAAGGCCTCTACGCGCTGTGTGGTTGGCTCCGTCGTCGGTGGCAACAGTTTGATTTCTTCCACCTTTCCTACACGAACACCGGAGAGTCGCACCTCTGAACCCTCGCGCAAACCGTTAGCGTCGGCAAAACGTGCCTTCAAATGAAACTTCTTCGAAAAGGGGTTAATGTCGCCGGAGGCATTAAGTATCAAAACGATCAAGATCACTATTGAGACCAGCACGAAGATGCCGACCCGCAATTGATTTAAGTTGACCGTCTTTGTTGATCTTGGCATGGCGCTCAGTAAGGATGAAGGATGAGGGATGAAGGATGAAAACCAGGACTGATATCAGCATTCCCGATTATTCACTCTCCTTCAGACCTCATCCCTCATCCTTCATCCTTTCTATTAGTGTCCGCGAAGAAACTTTTGAATGTATCCGTCGTCTGCCTTGCGCAGCGTTTCGTCCGTGCCGCTAAAAATTATCTTACCGTCACGCATCATCATTACCTTACTGTTAATTAGACAGAGCCGCTCGCCCTCGCGCTCGAACCCCACTTGCCCCTCTTCGTTTACAACAGCATATTCCGAACAGAGATAATCGAGATTGTTCATTTCGTGTGTCACGAATATGGAAGAGACGTCTTCCAGGTCGCGAAGCTTCATCGCGAGTTCACAGATGGTGCGCGCCGTCGGCGGGTCAAGGCCGGCGGTTGGCTCATCGAAGAGCACAATCTTGGGATCACCCACCAGGGCACGCGCAATCCCCACGCGGCGCCGCATGCCTCCGGACAGCTCCGCAGGCATTTTCTCGATCGCATCTTCGAGATTAACGAATCGAAGCATTCGCCGCACCTCCGGTTCAACCTGATCCTCAGGCAAACCCTGTTCGTGCAAGCGGTAAGCGACGTTATCGTAAACTGACAATGAGTCAAAGAGTGCGCCTTCCTGGAAAACCATACCGATCTTCTTACGCACCCCCATCATTTGAACTTCGCTATAGTCAGTGATGTCTTCTCCGTCAACGAGAACGCGTCCTTCGTCGGGTTTAAGCAGACCCAATACCAGCTTGATGATCGTGGACTTACCGCCGCCCGAGCCTCCCAGTATGATCTTTGTCTCACCCTTCATGACCTTGAAGCTGAGGTGGTTCAAAATCACGCGGTCATCAAACGCAAGAAGCACGTCACGAAATTCGATGGCCGGAATTATGCGCTCGCTGTCATCAACTTCGGCGAACGTGGAGTCGGCCGCATTCTGGCTTATCTGCCCGGACGCGCTCATTTGATCTGTGGATGTCGCTGATGGAGCCATAGATTCTGATTGACGCTAATTTTTCGGCATCCCGAGTAGATACTGAAGACCTCTGGCGAGGAAGAAGTCCGTAATGATGACTACAATCGACGCCGTCACCACGGCGCGCGTTGTCGCTCTTCCCACACCCACTGTACCGCCCTCAGTACTCAAACCCTTGTAACATGCAATCGATCCAATGATGACCGCGAAGCAGATCGGCTTAATAACGCCACCAATAATATCACTGGAGGTAATTCCGTCCCGAACGGAAGTAACGAACTCATTCATGGAGAGCCCGTAAAGACTCGTCGCTGCGAGCCCTCCGCCCCCTATTCCCATGACGTCAGCAACCACAGTGAGCAATGGCAAAGTTAACATTAAAGCGATCAGACGCGGCGCTACGAGTTTCTTGATGGGATCGGTGCCCAGGGCGCGCATCGCGTCGATTTGTTGAGAGGCGGTCATCGAACCGAGTTCGGCGGCAATAGCGGAACCCACGCGACCGGTTACCATCAGGGCGCAGAGTACTGGTCCCAACTCGCGAACGAGCGATATGGCGACAAGCCGTCCGGTCTGTGACTGCGCCCCATAAAATTGAAGAGTCGGAAAAGTCTGCAAAGTGAGAACGCCGCCCGTGAAGAAGCCGGTCAGGAGGATGATTGTTAGCGAGCCGACACCGATCACATCCATCTGGTTGATTGTTTCAGACAGATAGCGCGGGCCTTTGAAAAGACCACTGGCCGCACGTGCGGCTATCAACGTGGTTTCCTGCAGCTCGAAAATAGAGCGCGTGATGAAGTTCATCTAGGGGCTAATAAGGGAGCTGGCCATCCTGATCGTTCTTTCCTTTCGGGACTTCGCCGGCGCGCTGCGTCGCGATCAAGGATTGTGCGATTGCGCTCGCTTTAAAAAGCGAAGACTCAATATCACAAATGGCCATATCTGAAAGAGCGGCTTATCATGCGCAAAATCCCCGCAATGCGTCAAGCTTATAAGGATTACGGCACTGGTT
>JALYTI010000557.1 GCA_030854375.1 Acidobacteriota bacterium
GCGGCAGGTCGATACCTATTGGCGCTCCGTCGTAAAACTCCGCTTGCAGCTTCAGTCCGGGAGTCAACCAGGGCGCTGCGTCACCTAATTCCTCTCCGCTGAGGGCGACCTGCTCATAGTTTTCAGTGTTCATGAAATGATGATGCGATCCGTCGGAATAGAGATACTCCATTTCATGCTGCTCGAGCGTGGCCCGCTCTACCGTGTCAGCGGAACGGAAGCGATGTTCAAAGGAGGAACCCGTCTTAATGTTCCTAAGTTTCGTCTGAACCATGGCGCGTAGATTGCCCGGCGTGTGATGACGAAATTCCATGACTTTGCACGGCTCGCCTTCAAAAAGTATTAACATTCCGCGCCGAATGTGGGTTGCAGGGATAGCCATAAATTATTTCGGTCTCCGTCCGGGCTTTTGTCGCCGCGAGCTTAGTGGCGACCCTACTGGTTGCCGCCGGGCGTGTTTATGAAAACGCGTAGTCTAGCGAGGCCCAAACCGCTTTGTCCAGCGCGAGGGTACTGGTTCAGTTTGCCTTTGCGCGCCTTTGCGTCTACTTTGCGCGCTTTGCGGTTATGCGGTTTGTTTTACCGCAAAGGACGCCAAGGAACCGCAAAGAAACGCAAAGAGTTGCACGTTCAATCTGGCAAACTGAACCAGTACAAGCGCGAGAAATATCTCGATCCCTCTAACTCCACAACAAAAAGGCGGCCTCCCGAAACATAAATTCGAATCCCGGAGCGACCGCCTTTTTTGAGGAGCCCACCTACCTCGATTGTGTAAACGTCTTAGTGCGGCAAAGGTTCCAATTTGAATCAAGCGGCGCGCGCACGCGGCACCCGGCGCTGTCGAGCCACTTGTTCCAGCCAGTGCTGGGCGTCTTCGTACTTGGCAAAACGGCGTTCATCGAGACGAAATGCTGCCGTGTGGTAATAACGGCGTCCATTAATCATTCGAGCGGAATGTTTTATATGAAGCATTTCGTGGTAAAGAATATACTCAACGAACCAATCCGGCACTTGAGGCGAGTCGAGAGACTTACTAATCGTAATTGTCTCATACACACGATCATGGTGACCGAGAATGCTTCGCGTTTTCCGTTGAGACCAGGTAATCGTAGGTTTTTCCAGACCAGCATCGAAATACCTGCGATTCAGCTTGGCAAACATTTTCTCCAGGTCATAGGTACTACCTTGTGCGCTGGAAATCATCTTACGGCCGCGCCCTCTACGGGCTATGTCCGATGAACGCATAACCTCGGGCGTCAGCGAATAGTCCCGATAGGTTCGTTCGTGAACGTCTGGAACCTTCTTGCCGAGCAATCTGGCGACCAGCACGAAAGCGAGTGCACGCATAACTTCGGGCGGGCAATCTTTGCAGACGTCTGACAAACGCACATAAACCTGACCCGAACGGATCCTGATGGTGTGACGTAGACCGGCGTAGGGATAAAAACGCACGTCGATGCTCGGTACGCCGCGACTCCTACCCAGGTGGTGAAAAGCATCAATGAAAAACTTTGTCACCTCAGTCATGCCTACTACTCCTGAAAACTAGCTTAAAATTTTTACGGTACAAACACTTATTTGTCGATGCAGAGTCAGTGAAAGATTTAACTCTAGCTCCGACTGTAACCCGGGGGGCTTTGGGTTTCTGAAAGCTGGAGGTGCGCTAATCTTACGGAGAACCCCTGCCAAGCGTCAATTGATCCGGGGCGAACCTCGAAAAGACTCGAAAAACGCCTTTATTTTGGGTAATTAGTGAAGTATGAACGAGACTTGCGATTCTCTTTTTCAAGGTCCGGCGGCCGATCTTGAAAGTGCAAACCGCTCGCCGGAATAGCGACGTAAGTCTTTGAAGCGGCATGAATTATCTAGCGAGTCGATCATGGAAAGCTTCTCGGTCAAAGGTTTGCAGCCGGGCAAATGATTCCTTATACTGCGCTGCGGTGGCCATTTAGCTATACCCGGTAGTTTTTCTGAACCGCTAAGCAAGTATGTCATGTTAGTTCTCATAGGAAATTGCCTTCAGCAGATAATTTAATGCCCCGTCGCAACTCAACTCTCCAAACCGCCGAAAGGATGACCCTCGACGCTCGAGCGCAAGCCGTGCTTGCCGCCGTGATCAAGGAACATCTGGTGACAGGGGACGCCGTCGGCTCGCTCATCCTGGCAGATAGATTCTCCAACAGCCCGGGATGGAGTTCCGCGACGATCAGAAATGTCATGGCAGAGCTGGAGGATGCGGGACTCGTAGAACAAAGACACACTTCCGGAGGCCGGGTGCCAACTGATAGCGGTTATCGTTACTACGTGGATAATATTCTCCAGGAAGCCAGGCTTTCTCGCGCCGACCTTCGCGCAATCGATAAAGTCTTTACTTCCAGCGGACTCGATTCGGCGACTTCGTCCGACCGCATTATGGAAAAAATGTCCCACGCGCTGTCCGAGCTTTCTGAGAATGTGGGCATCGTCGTTTCGCCATCGCTCGCTGAGAACCGACTGAGTCACATTGAATTTGTTCAACTGTCAGATAAACGGATTCTCGTTGTCTTGGTAACAACTTCAAACACCATTCACAACAAGATTATCCGGCTGGAAGACAACATCACCCAGGAGGAACTGGAGCACACCGCGCGTTATTTGAACACCGAGTACAGCGGCAAAAGCTTAGTTGC
>JALYTI010000558.1 GCA_030854375.1 Acidobacteriota bacterium
AAAGCGGAAATCAGAATGATGATAACAAGCGAGATCAACTGTGGTGTACGGGTCATGATTCTTTCTGACGATCGAAACAAGCGCATAACGCTGGCCTTCAGCTGCGGCGCGCGATCAGCATCCGAGCTGATGGAATGAAGTTACTTGAGAGATTGCATGAAGCGGCTGGGCGTCACTCGCGCGGGTGGCATACTGCTCCGGTTCGAATAACCTGCGGAAGAGCACCGCAACCAAGGAGATCAGCCATGGACCACATCGGATTCGACTTAGGCAAAGTCAACAGCCAAATCTGCATTATCACTCTCGCCGGGGAGCTCATCGAGCGGCGCATTAGCACCAGCCGCGAGAGCTTAACCAAACTACTCGGCAGCCGCCCGCCAGCACACATTCTGATCGAGGCGGCCACCGAGAGCGAATGGGTGGCGCGCCACCTCGAAGGCCTGGGCCACGAAGTGCTAGTCGCCGATCCCAACTTCGCTCCCATGTACGCTACTCGCAGCCGTCGCGTCAAGACCGACAAGCGTGATGCCCGCACTTTGGCCGAAGCCTGTCGGCTGGGAGCCTATCGTCCCGCGCATCGTACCTCAGATAAGCAACGCCACATCAGAGCCAAACTGGCAGTGCGCGAGGCGCTGGTTCGCAGTCGCGCCAAATATATCTCGCTCATCCGCGCCCTGCTGCGCCGCGACGGTTTACGCATCGCTGCCGGTACGGCCCGCTGCTTCTCTGTCCGGCTCGCCGACTTAGCTACCACGCCCGAGTTACGCACCGAGATTAGACCGCTCCTCGATTTACTGCATAGTCTCAATGCCCAGATCAAACAGGCGGATGAAGAGCTCGTCCAACTGGTCAGGGAAGATCCGGTGATTAAACGGCTCACCACGGTACCGGGAGTCGGCCCCGTTACCGCTGTCTGCTTCGTCGCCACGCTCGACGACATCACCCGTTTTCCCGATGCCAGGCAGGCACGCGCTTACCTGGGTCTGGTTCCAACCGAGTACAGTTCCGGCGAGCGCCAACAGCGTGGTCGCATCAACAAAGCCGGACCAAACCGGGCTCGCTACCTGCTGGTCGAAGCCGCCTGGTCCATACTGCGGCACCGTAGTCCGGCAACTGCTGATCTGTACCGCTGGGCCACCGCAATTCGTGAGCGGCGCGGCACCAAAGTGGCGGTAGTGGCTCTGGCTCGTAAACTGGCCGGCATTCTCTTTGCCATGTGGCGTGACGCGACTGAATTCCAGCCGTCTGCCCCTCGAGCTGGCAAAGCGTTGAGCGCCTAATCGCCGAGAGAGACTTAGGAACACGTTTTATTACAGCAGGTTCTCAATCACAGTCGGTGAGCACGAAGCGTGCTTTGGCGCTAAATGCCGTTTGAGAGAGGGTGCCCCGACTACTCGTATCCAATGCTGCGCCGGTGATCACAACCATCACCCTAAATTGAGCGCGAACAGAAGGCTGACGAGAACTCGCTGACAAACTACGTGTGCCTAAACAGAAGAACAATGCGAAAAGCAAAAACCGGCAAACAAAATAAACTACTTGCCTCTTGACAAAAACCGCCGCTTCACAGAAAGCACGCTGTCGCGCCGTCAGCTGCAAGGCTTTGTTGGATGGAGTGCGATTAGAGAAGCTTCTTAAACTTCTCCACGCTTAGGCCAGCATCGCGCACAATGCCGCCCATGGAAAAAGCATTGACCGGGTTGTGGCGGGGAATCGTGAGAATGCGGACACCATCAGACATAACTATGTGCTTGCCTTGACGCAGGATGCGAAAGCCAGCTTTCTCCAAAGCACGAACAGCATCCAGATGATTGACGCCGGGTATCTTGGGCACGACTAAACCGGCACTTGTACTTCACGCACATCTTGCCCCTTCACTAAATCATCCACCGCGGCAAGATATTCTCGAATAGCATCCTGGATATTTTCGAGCGCTTCTTTCTCGGTTTGGCCTTGGGACCAACAGCCAGGCAGGCCAGGACAAGAAACGCTGAAGCCCTCTTCGGATTCGTGCAGAAGAACCTTGTAGTTCACGCTTCAACCTCCAACCCGATTATACCTGCGGAAAATTTCAACAGCCATCCAACGCTGGCCTTCAGCTGCGGCGCGCGATCGGCATTCAAGTTGAAGGATCAATGGTACTTGAGAAGCATGCTATCGCGCCGTCAGCTGCAAGGCTTTGTTATGCCTGCTCATCAGTGGAAGACTGTTACTCTGTTGTCGGATACCCTAGCTTAGCGAACAATGCTTTAACAACACTATCTGCAAATTCAAAAACGCTCATAACTGCCGCCGCATCAACGAGAGGTTTGGCTTGAGCCTGAATTACGGGATTGTCTTTAGCCTCTATATCAAGCTGCTCAACTTCGAGTGTCTGAAGATGGACCCTTGTCACACCTTTTGCGACTACTAACTCTGTAATCTTCTTAATGTTGTAATGGTTATAGGGATTTCGATAATGCTCCCTAAACTCATGCAGCAACTTTCTATTTTCCTTCGTTAGAAGTTGATTTCTGTTTGCGCGACCTATCGCATCTGAGAAATCTAGCTTTTCAAATTCATCCCATTTTTCCGCGTCATACACAGCGAATCCTCCCATTTCAACTTTGTATGCTGCAAACTTCAACACGAACTCGACGAGGATCGCAGACAGGGTGATAGCAGCAC
>JALYTI010000559.1 GCA_030854375.1 Acidobacteriota bacterium
ACAAGTTGTGCCGATGCTCAGGACTTATCCGACTGTGCAAATCTGGATAGCAGGTTGTTCAACCGGAGAAGAAGTTTACTCGCTGGCGATTTTGCTACAGGAAGAACGTCTTTACCCAAAGTGCCGAATTTACGCTACCGACATCAGCCAGGCAGTCCTGCGCAAAGCCCGCGACGGAATCTTTCCGCTTGCCACCATGAAAGACTACACCACCAACTACCACCAGGCCGGCGGCTTACATGAATTTTCTGATTATTACACTGCTCAATATGGCAATGTGATCTTCAATTCCGCACTCAGAAACAACGTAATCTTTTCCGAGCACAATCTTGTTACAGATAGTTCCTTCAACGAGTTTCAGGTAATTCTTTGTCGCAATGTAATGATTTATTTCAACCGAGACTTGCAGGCCCGCGTTCACAACCTGCTTTACGACAGCCTGAGTATGTTTGGAGTATTTGGCCTTGGTAACAAGGAGAGTTTGAAGTTCACCCCCCGGGCCGAGTCTTATGAGCATCTAAATGATACGGACAAGCTTTACCGGAAAGTAATGTAGGAGCGATTGATGGCATACGAGATTATTGTCGTGGGTACGTCCACGGGCGGGCTGAAGGCATTGCAAACTGTGCTTTCAGGATTGTCTGCGGGATTTTCTGTGCCGATAGCCATCGTTCAGCATCGAGGACAAGGTTCCGACAGCGGCTTGTGTGAATTCCTGAGTCAAAGCAGCAACTTGCCTGTTTCAGAGCCAGAAGACAAGGAGCCTTTGTTGCGAGGTCACGCGTATCTTGCGCCGCGCGATTATCATATGCTGATCGAAAATCGGAGCTTTGCCTTGACGACGGATCGGCCGGTGGCTTATGCGCGACCGTCGATAGATGTGCTCTTCGAATCCGCTGCTGACGAGTATCAGGAGCGAGCCATCGGAGTGATTTTGACGGGCGCCAACCATGATGGGACACATGGTCTCCGTAAAATAAAGTCGAGGGGCGGGCTGGCTTTAGTCGAAGATCCCGTATCTGCGGCATGCAGGGAGATGCCGCAGGCGGCAATGTCCCAAACCAAAGTGGATAAGGTTTTGCCGCTGCAGGAGATCGCCCCATACCTTGAGAAACTAACTAACCCGATGACCGTGCATTATGCAATCTGAAGAACAGATCAATATCCTGATGGTCGACGACAGCCCAACAAATTTGTTGGCGCTCGAGACGGTTCTGCAGTCTCCGGATAGAAATCTTGTCCGGGCCTCATCGGGCGACGATGCCCTTCGCTATCTCCTGGATAACGAAGTCGCAGTCATCCTTATGGATGTGTTCATGCCGGGCATTGACGGACTGGATACGGCGGCCCTTATCCGCAACCGCGACCGATCTCGAAACATACCGATTATCTTTTTGACGGCAGACAGCACGGGCGGCCGCCACCTTAGTCGAGGGTATTCCCTTGGGGCGGTTGATTACATTGTTAAGCCAATCGAACCGGACATTCTGCGATCAAAAGTCGCAGTGTTTGTCGAGTTGTTCAAGAAAACTGAGGAGATTAAACACCAGGCTCAATTGCTTCAGGAAAAGAACCTGGAACTCGAGAATGCAAACCTGGCCCGCCTGAAGATGCTGATCGATCTCGGGCAACAGTTGGGAGCGGAACATGACCCCTCGCGTGTACTGGAATGCTTTTGTCGCTCTGCCAGAAACATCGTTGAAGCCCAAGAGGCGGCGGTCGGTGTGATTAATGGTGATGGCGAGACACTGCGCTATTTCTTCCGATGCTCTTCCAGCGACGATCCCTTAGCTTTTTCGAACAATGGAATTCCGGAAGTCGCCCAGCGGGCTGTCAAACATTTGGTTACCAGGCGCCGTGCGCTGCGACTAAACGAATCCGACGAACTGTTGCGTAACAAGGGAAAAACGTCGGATTTAGTGCATTCGTTCCTCGGTGCCCCGATCCTTTTGGCTTCCGGGGTGTGCGGTTGGCTTTACCTGCTTAATAAAGTGAACGCCGATGATTTCACCGAGGCAGACGAACGGCTGGCTGCGACCCTTGCTACTCAGGTGGCCATTGCGTACGAGAACGCGATGCTCTACACCGATGCACAGCGACATGCCACTGAGTTGCAGGCGGAAATCGCAGAGCGCAAACAAGCCGAAGAAGAGAGGGCCCAACTTCTCATCCTCGAGCGGGCCGCACGAGCTGAGGCCGAGCAAGCGAATCGTACCAAGGATGAATTTCTCGCTACGCTTTCTCACGAATTGCGCACGCCGCTCACTGCCATTCTGGGCTGGAGCCATCTGGTGCGGACGGGAAAACTCGATGATCTTCAACTGGCTCGCGCTGTTGAAACAATAGAGCGCAACGCTCGCTCGCAGTCTCAGTTGATCGACGATCTGCTCGACGTTTCGCGCATCATCACGGGCAAGCTTCAAATCGAACCTCGCCGCGTGGATCTGGGTTCAGTGATCGAATCGGCAATAGATGCCGTTCGACCTTCGTTTGAAGCAAAAAATATTCAGTTTGAAACTGTCGTCGACTCCACGGAATGTGTAGTTTCGGGCGATGCAAATCGCTTACAGCAAATCTTCTGGAATCTGTTTAGCAATGCCGTCAAGTTTACCCCTGAGGGCGGTAAGGTACTCGTGGAGATTCAGCACAACGACTTCCGGCTCGG
>JALYTI010000560.1 GCA_030854375.1 Acidobacteriota bacterium
GGTTGATATGAAGCTGCATCTGGCGGGTGACCGAAAGATCGATCCTGACGCTTTTGAAAAGGAGACTCTGGCGGAGCTGGGAATGCCAAATGAGATCGTGATGCGCCATCGCACGCCGCAATTTCTTCACGTTTTCTCAAGCGACTCCTATTCTGCTGGCTACTATAGTTATCTCTGGTCTGACGTGCTGACAGCTGACGCCTTTGGAGCGTTCGTAGAAGAAGGTGGTCCTTATGATCGAAAAGTGGCCGAGCGCCTTCGTAAATACATATTCTCGGTTGGTAACACTATTGATCCGGCGGAGGCTTACCGCTCTTTTCGCGGGCGTGATCCGCGGGTGGAGGCGTTGATGAAGAAACGTGGCTTCCCAACGTCGTAGTTACCGGTCAGAAGTTCAACGTTCAACAAGTCCAGAGTTCAAGAAGTTCAGAGTTCAAGAAGTTCAGAGTTCAACCTTTGGTTGTGGTTCGGCAGCGGCAAGCTAAAGCTTGGACTCTGAGCTCCTTGAGTGGCATTCAGAAGTTCAGAGTTCAACCTTTAGGTTGTGGTCTTCGGCAGCAGCAAGCTAATCTTGGATTCTAAACTGCCTGAGCGCGCCGAATTGACTTATTCCGCCCCTTTCGTTAAATTTTACGCTCCAATGAACGACTGCGTTGTTTGTAGTAATTAAGTTGGTTAGGACTTGCGGCGGGAAGTCGCAAAAGCGCCAGTACCTGGTGATTCAGTCAATCTCTAAGCCTGGCAGTTTCTAATTTTGATGGGATGCTCCAGAAGACCTTCGTCATGAATCGAACACACACTCGATTCTTTACATTTTGATTGCCCGGCCACCTTGTGGCGGCTTGCGGCGAAGGCGCTCCTATCGAATCCGATCTCTTGAAGTAGTAAATAGTGAATCGAAAATCGTGAATGGTAGGAGCGGAGCCGCTCAATTAGCAGCCTTACCGCCGCTGGCGGTGACCGTGTTGCTGGCACTTGCGGCTTTGCCGCTCCGCAGTGCGGTCAGGCTTTGCCTGACCGGACAGTTGTTTAATTCTATTGTCGAGGCTATGACTCGACAATAACGGAGGCGTAGCCTCACTAGGGTTGGTCGCAGACGGTAAGGCAGAGCCTTACCGCACTGCGCGGCGGCAAAGCCGCGACTTTTGCGTAACTGATTTAGATTTCATCAAGGATGAGCGACATAAGTGTACAACTAGAAAATGGTCCTGCCGTTGAGGTGCCAGCATCTTCTACCGTGGAAGAGGCTCTGAAGAAACTCGACCGCGATCTTGCTAAAAAGGCTTTAGCAGCTGAGGTAGATGGCCAGCAGGTTGATCTCGCTCGAAGGTTAGACTCCATCCCACCTCCTTCCGGGCCTGAGGCCTTACTGAAGTTTGCGAGAAACAACACGTCGAAGCTAAGCCCTATTCTCCCTGAAAAGGAAGGAGTCGAAAAGGACAAGGGACTTGAAGTTTTGCGTCATTCCACAGCGCACCTCCTCGCAACGGCGGTACTCGATTTGTTTCCGGGAACTAAGCTGGGGATTGGTCCCGCTTTGCTTGACGATCCACGCTATGGTTTTTTCTATGATGTGATTACGCCGGATGCACTGACGGAAGCGGATCTGCCGGTTATCGAAAAGAGGATGCGCCACATTGCCAGTCGCAATCTTCCGTATAGACGTGCGGAGATTTCGAAAGGCGAAGCAATTCGCATCTTCGAAGAACGTGACGAACCTCTGAAGTGTCAGTTAATCGGTGAAAAAGGTGGCGACACAGTTAGTGTTTACTACATTGACGGTTCCCCGTTCATTGATTTCTGTCTCGGTCCACACGTGCCCAACACCAACAAACTGCGCGCTTTCAAATTGCTGTCGCTGGCCGGCGCTTATTGGAAAGGCGATGCGACTCAGCCGCAGATGCAACGCATTTACGGGACCGCATTTTTCACGCAGGAACAACTGGACGCATGGCTCAAACAACGCGAAGAGGCTGAGAAAAGGGATCATCGGCGTTTGGGAAAAGAGCTCGATCTATTCTCAATCCAGGAAGCCTATGGACAAGGATTAATTTTTTGGCACCCGAAGGGCGCCTTGATCCGCCAGCAAATGGAAGACTATCTCCGCGAGGAGTTAGTTCGCCGCAACTACAGTATTGTTTACACGCCTCACATCGCAAAGCGTGAGCTGTGGAGGATAAGCGGGCACGAGCAGACCTATGGTGACTCAATGTTTGCGCCGACGACTCTCGAAGAGACTGAGTTTCGGCTGAAGCCAATGAACTGCCCGATGCATATCGCTATATACAAATCGCAGCAACGGTCTTACCGGGATTTGCCGCAGCGTTATGCCGAGATGGGAACGGTTTATCGTGCGGAATTGTCGGGCACGTTACACGGACTAATGCGCGTCCGCGGATTCACCGTTGATGATGCTCATCTTTTCTGTACGCCGGAACAGGTTCGCAAAGAGATCGACGATTGTGTCGACTTTGCCTATCAGGTCCTAAAGACTTTTGGGTTCGAGAAGATCAAATTTGAGTTGTCGGTGAAGGGCAATGACACCTCAAAGCAATGGCTGGGCGCAGACGAAGAATGGGTAAAGGCTGAGCGGGCGCTTGCGGAAGCGCTTGATGCACGCCAAATCAATTACGAACGCATCGAAGGTGAGGCAGCCTTCTATGG
>JALYTI010000561.1 GCA_030854375.1 Acidobacteriota bacterium
CCGTGCGTCGCGGAGGTAAGGGCGGCTCACTTTCGGAGTGGCGACGGACGGACAAATCAAGGGGAACGGGGTAAATGGGAAGAGAGGTCAGAGGCCAGAAGAGTTGCCAGCAGTCGTGGGAATTCGATTTTCAATTTTCCTCATTTATCGATCACGGATTCAATTTTGCAGGCAGGGCGGACCTTTAGTCAGAAGGTGCCACGCTGCACCGAAATGGCAAATGGAGAATTGAAAAATGAGAAATGGAAAATGGAAAATGGAAAATCGAATTCCCACGCGACTACTGGCGACGACCTCTAACTTCTGACTTCTGTCCTCTGACCTCTGACCTCTGTCTCTTTCTATTTCTTCAGATATTTCTCAGGCAACGGGTTCTTTTCGTCCTCACCCTGCCAAAAAATTGTGGTAACCCACCAACGCTTGCCGTCATTCATTAACTGTATGCTGTTGATTCCACGTTGAAATGGCTTTGCATCGCCCGGCGCGTGTCGTGACTCATAAGTGCTGAACGCGTGCGCAATCTGGCCAAACTGTTCTGTCTTGCGCGCCACCTCTTGTTCATAGAACCCTTCCTTCTCAAAAAAGCCACTGGCCCGTTCTACGTACTCATCGATAGTCAGGACTCTTGAACCGTAACCACCCGTCTGACGCGCTGCAGTAGGAATCAACCGCGCTCCAGGAAGGAAGAGCGAACGCATGCGGTCCCAATCACGCTTTTTTCCCGCCGGTCCGGAAATGACATCATAGACCGCGGCGATAATTGCATCGATGGATTTGACATCGGCTGGATTTGCCGCAGAGGCTGCGGGGGTTTCAGTTGTTTTTTGGTTTAGCATCGGAGATGGGGACGGCGATGGTGTTGTTTTTTGCTTCTCCTGAGACGTTGCGATCGCGATAGCGCCGGAGATGATTGTTAACGAAACAAAAGATCTTACCGCCACTGAGATGAGTTTCATGCGACTCTCCTCGGATGGATTCTGTATACACCACGCCGATTAAAACATGCGCTGAGCGAAAGCGGCAAAGTTCATAACAGCTAACTGTTCCGCTGGCGAAAGATTAACCGCAAAGAACGCGAAGTCGTTGCAAAGGAACGCAAAGGAAACTCTTTGCGAATCTTTGCGACATCTTTGCGAACTTTGCGGTTATGTGTTTTCCGCGGCCTTGGAGCTTTTCCTGTTTGAATGTTAAGACAGTTAACTTATGGCAATGGAAATTGAAAATCTTCAGCCCGTCAAAAGACTGCCCAGTCGCAGGACAGCGATGTTTCGCGCGTTGTCACATCGAAATTTTCGGGTTTTCTGGATCGGCGCGTTTCTTTCGAACGTTGGCACGTGGATGCAGGCAGTTGCCCAGGGCTGGTTGATGCTGCAACTTACCAACTCGGCTTTGTGGCTGGGTATTGATGCATTCATGGCGACCGCTCCCGGCTTTTTCTTAACGCTTGCCGGCGGTGTTCTTGCGGACCTCGTGGATCGACGCCGCCTACTCCTCTATACACAGGTTGTAGCCGGACTAGCCGCTGTCGCGTTGGCTACTCTGATTTGGACTAACCATGTAACGAAGTGGATGATCCTCGGTTTCTCGTTAGTGACGGGCTGCTGCATGGCGATGGCTGGACCGTCTTACCAGGCTATGACGTTTGACCTTGTCGGCCGGGAAGACCTGGCAAATGCTGTCGCCTTGAATTCATCGCAATTTCAATTATCTCGAGTGGCCGGGCCTGTACTTGCTGGAGTTGGCCTGAAGTTCTTCGGACTTGCCGGCTGTTTCTATCTAAACGGACTTTCATTTGTCGCCGTGATAATTGCACTTCGTATGGTCCGCTTCGAAGGAGCCAATAAATACAGTGCCGCCCACTCGGTTAAGGATCGTCGAGCGCTGTGGCAGGATTTGCTCGATGGTTTCCGCTACGTTAGACGGCGGCCGAGAGTCTTTTCATTGCTGTCGATCTCAGCGATTAACAGTTTGTTCGGCGCTCCTTACATTACGCTGATACCGATATTTGCTCGCGACATTTTTCGTCTGGGCGCGAGTGGTCTCGCGTGGATGATGGGCGTAGCCGGTGCGGGCGCATTTTTTGGCGCTCTATTTCTGGCATATCTTGGCGACTTCAAACGGAAGGGCTGGTCGGTGCTCGGCGGTGCTTTTGGTTTTGGCGTCTTCCTCATCGCCTTCGCACTATCGACCCATCTCACATGGTCTCTCGTATTCCTGTTTGGAGTGGGGTTTACGATCGTTACCTCAGTGGCGGTGACCAACACTTTGCTTCAGCAACTGGTAACGGACCAGATGCGCGGGCGCGTGATGAGCATGTTCATACTGTCATTTATCGGCGCGATGCCCCTCGGAAATCTGCTGGCAGGCGCGGTGTCGCACAAATATGGTGCGCCGTTTGCGCTGGCGGGCGGCGGTGTTTGCATCATCCTCTTTGTTACAGTAATGACTGTTCGAAACAAGCGGCTGCGCCAGCTTCACTGAACATCATGTCAGCAGTCGCACAGGCACGTCGCAAGGGCGGCGGCAAAGCCGCAAGCTACCAATTCCAGCCGTGCACCGTGCTAATGCGGACGTTCGGCTGGGACCCGCTGATGCGCTCGGAGGGTGGCGACAACTGCGGCTTCGCCGTCGCGCAGTGCGGTAAGGCTCTGCCTTACCG
>JALYTI010000562.1 GCA_030854375.1 Acidobacteriota bacterium
ACGCATATGACAGCACGATCCAGGGCTCCTGGTTCCACCTGTTCAGCCCGAACACCGCGAACGAAGCCCGAGCCCAGTGGGCCTACGACAGCGGTGATGTTATCCCTAATGAGCCCGGGCAGGTAGGACTGGATATCCCTGGCTTCGCGAATTTGGGAACTCAAATCTTTCTGCCCAGCTTGACGATTACGCGCCGCTACGAATTTGCCGACAACTTGACCATGACTCGTGGGCGCCACAGCATGAAATTTGGCGGTTACGGGCTAATTCGCGGCAACCACACTGAGTCGCACACGTTCTTCCCCGGACGATTTGTTTTTGGTAGTCTCCCCGGCGTCTTACTCAGCCCGTGTTTGGCCTCGCCGGCTGCTAATTGCGGACTTACCGGAGTAAGTCCGGCTACTCTCAACTCGCTACAGACGGTTTCTTTGGGTCTGCCTCAGTTCTACCAGCAAGGCTTTGACAATCCCGTCTACGTCTCCAACAGACCGTTTGCCGCCTTTTACGCGCAGGACTCATGGGCCGTCCGGCCAAACCTAACTCTTAACTATGGTCTCCGCTACGAACTGGACGTGCAATACGGCAATCTCAATACAGATAAGAACAATTTTGCTCCCCGTGTTTCGTTTGCCTGGGATCCGTTCAGTGACCACAAGACGGTGGTTCGCGGAGGTTATGGGATCTTCTACTCGCCAGTTTATGCCCAGATTCCCAACGTGGTGCAGAGTTTGGGCGTTGTCGATGGTTTCCGGCAGATTGCTCAGGTGTTCGTTCCCTTAACCGGAGTTCCGGGAAGTCCCCCAAGCTTAACGTCAGCGTTGATTTTCCAGACGCTGTTTGCACAAGGAAGGATTGCATGCACAACCCCGGCACCAGGGAGAGACGCTTGCATCACGCCGGCTGATCTGACCCAGTTCGGCATCGCGATTACTCACACCGGCCCGATTCCGCCGCTGAGTGTAATCTTCAGTGGCCAGCCTGGCTACCAGAACCCTTACTCACAGCAGGCTGAGTTTGGAATTGAACGTGAGATTTCCAACGGCCTGTCTATCTCTGCCAGCTATATCTACGTTCACACACTCCACCTCCCGGTTGCTATCGATATCAACCTGAAGCCCGCGCCGTTTGTGCCTGCGGGGCCCGCAAACATCCCGATTCGGCAGTGGAGTACGAGCGCGGGGTTCCCGTGCGCGGGCGCAAATATCTTCAACTGCTTTGTGAATCCGTTGATTCTCCAGAGCGACCAATATTCGTCAGCGGGAGCAGCTGTTTACCATGGCGGTATTTTCGAAATCAGGAAGCGCTTCAGTAATCGCTACGCCATTTTCGGGAATTACACCTACAGTAAAGCCATTGACCAGGTAACCGATTTCAACAGTGACTACGGACCGAATGATCAGACTAATCTGGCGGCGGAACGTGGTCTTTCTACCTTTGATCAGAGGCACAAGATAGTCGTCGCGGCCGTGCTGGAAAGCCCCTGGAAGGGCGCATTATCAGGCTTCCAACTGTCCCCGATCGTTCGCTACAACAGCTCACATCCTTTCAATTTGCTGGCTGGGACTAACGTCAATAACGACCGGCACTCAACCACTGACCGTCCGCCGGGAGCGGGGCGAAACACCGGCATTGGGCCGAATTACTTCGACTTCGACATGCGCTTGTCTCGCCACTTCAAACTGAGCGAGAAGGCCAGCTTGCAAGTCATGGCGGAAGGATTCAACATCTTCAACCGGACGAACTTTGCGAGCGTCAACAACGTCGTGGGTGTCATCGCCCCGCCCTTTAACTTGCACGGCAGCAGCACGCTCTCTCCGAGCCAGCCGCTGGGCTTTACCTCGGCGTTTCCTAAGCGGCAACTACAGTTCGGTGTGCGCTTGAGCTTCTAAGCGACTGGCCTGAGGTTTGAAGCTTTCAAGGAGAGCCTCTGTTCAATGAGGCTCTCCTTACTTTTTTGCTCACCGAGATCTTGTTGAACCATGTGTCTCATCTAAGTGTGACCGGGCGCAGATTACCTCAGGTCCTAAGTAAGGACGACAACTTTACGCTCCCACTTCAAGAGATGCGTGCTTCCATTCACTCTTTTTCGGTTTAGGTACGCCGACGAACCATGACCAGCGACATGTCGTCAATGAGCGCGAGCGCGGCTGCGAAATCCCGGACGGTGCCCACGTAGTAGCATGAGGTAAGCACCCCCGAATCGGACTTAAAATCCGTTGTGCAAACGACGTCACTGTAATCATTCGTGGCTTTGGCAAGCGAAAGATTTCCACAAGTCGCCCGGTTTGCTCTTTAGCTGGCGCAGTAGGGCTCGATCGTATAAGATGCCGTTTACGCGCGAATCTCCCGCTTATCTGATGGTCCAATTCTTCCCGTAACCTATTGATATTAAATGACTTATGCCCGCTTGGCTCAGTGGTAGAGCACTCGCTTCACACGCGAGGGGTCAGAAGTTCGAATCTTCTAGCGGGCACCAATATTCTCAATTACTCACGTCGGCGCGAATGTCGCCATTTTAGTCCGCACAAAAACTCGCACGCAAGATTCACGAACAAAGTTTCGCAGTTTCTTGCCTGATGAGCGTCCGGGCATGAGCGATGCAGAGAAACTCACGGGTTCTTTCCGGGCTGAAGCGGATCACTCAGGGTAC